>SFLN01000093.1 GCA_004554555.1 [Eubacterium] saphenum
AAATCGCTTGAAAATGCGGGAATTTCTGCGAAAAAGTACGTTTTCCCGCACGGTGAAGCGTCAAAAAATCATACTATTTTGATAGGAATTTATGAGTTTCTCGCGGAGAACAATTTCACGCGTTCCGATTTTATCGTTGCTCTCGGCGGCGGCGTTGTCGGAGATACCGCAGGATACGCGGCGGCAACCTTTATGCGCGGGATTGATTTTGTGCAAATTCCCACGACTGTTGTCAGTCAATCGGACAGCTCTGTCGGCGGAAAAACCGCTGTAAATATCAACGCAGGCAAAAATCTTGTCGGCGCTTTTCATCAGCCTAAACTCGTTATCTGCGATACCGATACCCTTAAAACGCTCACGCCCGAGTTCTTTTCGGACGGAATGGCGGAGGTTATCAAGCACGGTATGATTAAATCTCCCGAGCTGTTTGAAATCCTCTCGACAAAGGATATCTCGGAGAATATGGTTGACATAATGAAACGAAATGTTTCGATTAAGGGAAAGGTTGTCGAAGCGGACGAGCGTGAAAAGGGCGAGCGTATGCTCCTCAATTTCGGGCACACTCTGGCTCACGCGCTCGAAAAATACTACAATTACACGGGAATTGCCCACGGTCACGCGGTTGCCGTCGGAATGAGCGTCTTCACGCATATTGCTGAGCGCAGAGGTATGTGCAAGGCGGGTGTTGCCGATAAGCTGGACAAGCTGCTCATAAAATGCGGCTTGCCAATAACCGACAAAGCGCCGCTTGACGAGCTGTACACGCTCTCTCTTCGCGACAAAAAGCACCTCTCAAGCGGTATTAACATCGTCATCTGCTCGGATATCGGCAAGAGCGAGGTCGTGAAAATGTCGGTTGAGGAATACAAGGATTTTTTGGAGAGCTGATATGGATATAAAAATTACGCCGAAAAAATTGTCGGGAAAGGTTGTCGTGCCGCCGTCTAAGAGCGTTGCTCACCGTATGATAATCGCGGCGGCGCTGTCGGACGGAGTTTCCACGATTTCCAACCTCTTCCCTTCCGTTGATATTACGGCAACGATGGACTGTATGAAAGCTCTCGGAGCAAAAATCAGCTTCAGCAGCAACACAGCGGTAATTGAAGGAATAAAAAATTCTCCCGATAAAGCCGTTTTGGATTGCTGCGAATCCGGTTCAACGCTAAGATTTCTGATACCGGTTGCGTGCGCGCTCGGAGTTGACGCAAAGTTTATCGGTCGCGGAAAGCTCCCGCAAAGACCAATTACGCCGTTTCTCGATGAACTTCCGAAGCACGGGATTACCTTTAAGCTGCCCGAAAACGGCGACAATCTGCCTTGCTCGGTTCACGGGAAATTGACCGGCGGAAGATTTGAGGTTGACGGGGGAATTTCCTCGCAGTTTATCACGGGACTGCTTTTTGCGCTGCCGCTGCTGAACGAGGACAGCGAAATCGTACTCACCTCTCCCCTGCAATCAAAGCCCTACGTTGACATAACAATCGGCGTTCTGCGGGATTTTGGCTGTGAAATTTCCGAAACAAAAACAGGTTATTTTGTCAAGGGAAATCAGCGTCTTGTGCCTTTTTCGGGCGCGGTTGAGGGCGATTTTTCTCAGGCGGCGTTCTTTTATGTTGCCAACACGCTTGGTTCTACGATTGAAATTGCCGGACTTAACGAAAATTCTCTGCAAGGCGACAAGGCAATCGTTGATATTTGCAAAAATGCTGTCAGCGGAAAAGCGTTTGAGCTGGACTGCTCGGATATACCGGATTTGGTACCGATTTTATCGGTGCTCGGGTGTTTTTGTGACGGGCAAAGCCGTATAATCAACGCCGCGCGGCTCAGAATAAAGGAGTGCGACCGTTTGGCGGCGATGGAAGACTGCCTGAACAAAATCGGCGGCAAGGTGAAATCTACTGCCGATACGCTTGAAATAGACGGCGTGGGAACGCTTCAAGGCGGCGAGGTCGGCTGCTTCAACGACCACAGAATTGCTATGTCAATGGCAATTGCCGCAACTCGCTGCGAAAAACCTCTGATAATTCGCGGCGCGGAGTGCGTTTCAAAATCTTTCCCGAATTTCTTCGAGGTTTACAGAACGCTCGGCGGGATTTTTGAGGAAATCTGATTAATTTGATAGGAGTTTGTTATGTCATCAAGTTTTAACGGCGGGATTAAATTCTCGATTTTCGGCGAAAGCCACGGAAAAGGTATCGGGGTTGTTTTGGACAATCTGCCGGCGGGCGAAGCGATTGACCTTGATAAAATCGGGGAATTTATGGCGCGGCGCGCTCCCAAAAAGGACGGCACGTCAACAATGCGCAATGAAAAGGATATTCCCGAAATCCTCTCGGGGCTTTATGAGGGGAAAACTACGGGAACGGCGCTTGCTGCGGTGATTTACAACTCCGACCAGCACTCGGGCGATTACGGAAATCTCATCAGTACGGCGCGTCCCGCTCACGCGGATTACACTGGATATCTGCGCTATAACGGCGCAAACGACCCGCGCGGCGGCGGGCACTTTTCGGGCAGACTTACCGCGCCGCTTTGCTTTGCGGGAGCGGTTTGCGCGCAAATTCTCGAGCACCGCGGAATTACTGTCGGCGCGCATATCATTAAAATCAAGAATGTTCTCGATGAACGCTTTGACCCGGTTAACGTTACCGCGGAGCAGCTCAACTCGGTTAAAAAGCGTGCTTTTCCCGTTACTTCAGACGAAGCCGAAGCGAAGATGCGCGAAGTTATAAATGCGGCAAGAATGGATTTGAACAGCGTTGGCGGCGTTATCGAATGTGCTGCGGTTGGTTTTCCTGCGGGAGTTGGCTCGCCGATGCTCGACGGCCTGGAAAATATTATCACGCGTTTGGTTTTTGCAATTCCCGCTGTTAAGGGAATTGAATTTGGCAACGGTTTCGGCTGCACCGATTTATTCGGCAGCGAAAACAATGATGAGTTCTACGTTCAAGACGAGAAAATTCTCACCAAAACCAACAACCACGGCGGAATTCTCGGTGGAATAAGCTCGGGAATGCCGATAATTTTCAGAGCTGCGTTTAAGCCCACTCCGTCCATTTCGCGCCCGCAGAAAACTGTGGATTTCAAGGAAAAACGCGACACGGAGCTTGTTATCAAAGGAAGACACGACCCTTGCGTTGTGCCGAGAGCTGTTCCCTGCGTTGAGTCGGCGATGAATATCGCTTTGCTGTCCGCGCTGATTGAAAATCCGAAAATATGAAAGGAGAATTCCGTGGAAGTACCAAGAATACGCGTGTCCGAAATCGACGATATCTGCGTTTTGATATGCCACTTGATTTACTCGCTCGGCTGTCCGCTGTCGAAGGACGAGCTGATTGAAATAACCTCTCTTGAGGACGCGGTGAATTACTTCAACCTCACCGCCGCGCTTGAAAAGGCGTCGGGACATCTTCTGAATGTCACCGACGTTGACGGGGAGATTGTTTACTCAAACACCGCGATGGGCATAAAAGCCGCCAAAGACCTCGGCGCAGCGCTCCCGCTGTCGGTTCGCGACAAAATGTTCAAGGAGGCTGTTCGCGTTTACACCCGTGACGCGATGAAGAAAAACAGCTCGTTCCTTGCCGTTCGATACATCACAAATCCCGACGGGACCTGCACTTTGGGCGTTACCGTTATGGACGAGGTTACGGCTCAGCCGAAATATTATCTTGAAATCGCTGCCGAAAACTCAGAAAACGCCGATTTCATCAAGAGCAAAATCAAACAAGACCCTAAAGCGTTCAAGGCTTATCTCGACAACTTTTTCAAATAAAAAACGGCAGTTTTCAAGCTGCCGTTTCTCTTTATTCTTTTAGCATTTTTTCAGCAAGCTCCGCTGCGTATTTGCAAAGCAGCGGGCACGGACGCTTCTGATAATACTCGGGAGTTCGCGCGTCGGGCTGAGCTGTTTTTTCGGGCTTTTCAAGACCGAGAAGCTCCTTGCAGATTATGCTGCCGTTGTCCTTCTTGAACTGCTCCGCAGCCGCGCGGATTTTCTCGTAAAGCGCTTTTTTGCCCTCGGTATCTTTCGGGTCGGTGTAACCGTAGGCTTGGCTTAACACCATAACAATTCCCGAAAACGCGCCGCAGACCTCTCTCATTCTGCCCATACCGCCGCCAAAGCCGCCCGAAATCTTCGCGAGCTGTTCGGGTTCCATTCCAAAGAGGTCGGAATAGGCGAGAGTTACCGACTGAGAGCAGTTGTAGCCGTTTGTGAAAAACTCGTAAGCCTTATCTCCCCTGCTCATTTGCAGAATTCCTCCACCGCGTCGGCAATCGGGTCGGCAGCCTCGGTTTCCATAAGCTCCAGCATTCCGCTGTCAACCAGCTTTGCAATTTCCGGGTCAATCGGGAGCTTTGCGAGAACCTTGAGGTTGAATTTCTTCGCGGTTTCGTCAATGTGGCTTTCACCGAAAACATTGATGTGCTTGCCGCAGTCCGGGCAAACCGCATAGCTCATATTCTCGACAAGACCTATAATCGGTACATTCATCATCTCTGCCATTTTAAGCGCTTTTCCGACAATCATCGAAACCAGCTCCTGCGGAGAGGTAACGACAATTATGCCGTCAAGCGGGATTGACTGGAAAACGGTGAGCGGAACGTCGCCGGTTCCCGGAGGCATATCGACGAACATATAGTCAACATCGTCCCAGATAACGTCCGTCCAGAACTGCTTTGCCGTTCCCGCGATAATCGGGCCTCTCCATACAACAGGAGCGGTTTCATCGGGAAGAAGCAGGTTTACGCTCATAACCTTAATTCCCTTTTTGGATTTAACGGGGAAAATCGCGTTCTGGTCGCCGGTTGCCTTGTCCTTGATGCCAAACGCCTTCGGAACGGAAGGTCCCGTGATATCCGCGTCAAGAACGGCGGTGTTGAAGCCGCGTCTGTTCATCAGAACCGCGCTCATACAAGTGACGAGGGATTTTCCCACGCCGCCCTTGCCGCTTACAATACCAATCACCTTTTTGATGTTCGACAGCTCGTGCGGTTTCTCGAGAAAACTCTTCGGGTCACGCTCGGAACAGCTCTCCGAACAGCTTGAACAATCGTGTGTACATTCGCTCATTTTTATCTTCCTTTCGGTTTATATAATTTTAACATAAAAAGCTTACAATTTTCTGAAAAACACCAGAGAACGCTCGTCTTTTATGTAATTATCCTCTTCAAATGCCTTGAACCTTTCCAAATCGTAAACCTTTGCCGAGAACACAATTTTCGCTGAAATCATCTGCTCCGCCCACTGCCTTACCGCTTGAACAAGAGCTTTTCCCGCGCCGATTTTTCGGTAGTAATCGCTCACCACAAAATCCACAATTTCAATATACCGCGCTTCGGTAAGACTTATGATTTCCTTTGCATAAACATAGCCCGCGATATGCTGAGAGTGAATTGCCACAAGAACTTTATTTGTGCCGTCGCTGATTATTTCCTGCAAAGCGGCTTCGGTGTCCTCAAGTGAAAGCGCGCTTCTGCCGTGAGTTTTGTTGTACTTGCAAATCGCTTCCGCGTCCTTGAGTGTCGCGGGTCTTACGGTAAAATTGTACATAATCAACCCCGAATTTCATCGGCAAAGCTGCTGCCGTTTATATCACCTTTCAAGTTCAGAAGCTCAAGAACCGTTGCCGCAATATCGCAAAATCCCGCTCTTGTGCCGAGATTTGCGGGCTTTATCCCCTCGCCGTAAATCAGCACGGGAATATACTCGCGCGTGTGGTCGGTGCCGCTGTGACAAGGGTCGCAGCCGTGGTCGGCGGTGATTATAAGAATGTCCTCGGGGCGCATATTTGCCTTGAAATTCCCAAGCCACTCGTCAAACTCGTTCAGCGCGTTTGCGTAACCCAAAGCGTCGCGGCGGTGACCGTACTGCATATCAAAATCCACCAGATTTGTGAAGCAAAGCCCGTGAAAATCCTTTTGCTGATAATCGGACGTGATTTCCATATCGACAGAATTTCCTATTCTCCTATCGCAGTCCGAAACGCTTTTTCCCGCGAAAATATCGAAAATTTTGCCGACTCCGATTGTGTCCAAGCCGTTTTCTTTGAGAACGTCAAACATTGTGTTTTTCGGAGGAACGAGAGAAAAATCGTGCCTGCGTGAAGTTCTCTTAAACGGGTGTTCGCCCTCGAAAGGACGTGCAATAACTCTTCCCACGGCAAAATCACCCTGCAAAATCTCACGCGCGATTTCGCAGTATTTGTACAATTCCTCCACGGGAACAACGTCCTCGTGCGCGGCAATCTGGAAAACGCTGTCCGCGGACGTGTAGACAATCAGCGCGCCCGTTTTTATGTGCTCCTCGCCGTAATCCGCGATAACCTTTGTCCCCGAATACGGCTTGTTGCAGAGAGTTTTCCTGCCGGTTCTGCGCTCAAACTCGCCGATAACCTCGGGCGGAAAACCGTCCGGAAATGTCGGAAACGCTTTTTCACTTACAAGACCGGCAATTTCCCAGTGACCGGTGGTCGTGTCCTTGCCCTTGGAAAGCTCCGAGAGCCGCAGAAAAGCGCCCTCGGGAGCGGCTTCCTTTTCACCGACTTCAACTCCGTCGATGTTAAACAGCCCCATTTTCGCCATATTCGGTACATTCAGCTTTCCCGTATTGAAGCACGAACGCAGAGTGTTCGCGCCCTTGTCGCCGAAATCCGCAGCGTCGGGCATTTCGCCAACGCCAAAGCTGTCCAAAACTATCAGAAAAACGCGCTTTGTCATTCACTCACCCTCTTATTTACCGCTTGTCAGCAGCTTTACAGCCGAGCTTGTTCCAATCCTGTCGCAACCCTCGTTCAAGAACAGCTCGAGCTGCTCCTTGGTCTTAATCCCGCCCGCAGCCTTAATTTTCACGTTCTTGCCGATGTGCTTTTTAAACAGACGTATATCCTCGATATCAGCGCCCGCCGTGCCAAAGCCGGTGGACGTCTTAATGTAATCCGCGCCCGCCTCGGTCACGCACTCACAGAGCTTGATTTTTTCCTCCTCGGTGAGGTAGCAGGTTTCAACGATAACCTTCAAAATCTTCTGCCCGCAGACGTATTTCAGTGCCTTTATCTCGCTTTTAACCGCGTCAAAATTACCGTTTTTCACATCGGTGAGGTTGACAACCATATCGATTTCGGAAGCACCGCCGTTGATTGCGCCGACAGCCTCGGAGCACTTTATCGCGGTTGTCGAGTAACCGAGCGGAAAGCCGACAACCGTGC
This sequence comes from [Eubacterium] saphenum, assembly GCA_004554555.1. GTDB lineage: Bacteria > Bacillota > Clostridia > Oscillospirales > Ruminococcaceae > CAG-115. The sequence goes on from SFLN01000093.1 coordinate 7,209, forward strand.
AGATATTCAGCTCGGGAAAGCTGATTGCGGCGTACTCCACATAGCACGCCGGAATGCAAACCGACGCGGTTCTATAAATCATCGCCTCTTGGCAAAGCGCGTCGATTTCAGCTTTGGTTGCCGTTGGTTTAAGCAACGTGTGGTCGATATGCGGGAAAATCTCGGAATTTTTCATAATTCTACCTCAAAACAGTCTGAATGATTTCAGCGACAAAATGCCGCCTGCCTTAATTTTCAGCTTGTGTTTACCCGAAATCGGGTTCATCTTA
>SFLN01000094.1 GCA_004554555.1 [Eubacterium] saphenum
TTTTTTCGTTTTCTGCTATAATAGAAAAAGGAGTTTTGGGCCAAAATTTTCCTGCCCGAAAAAAGCTCAAAATCTATCTATATTTAGGAGGAGATTTCCAATGGCTAAAAAATGGGTCTATACCTTTAAAGAAGGTAATATGACTATGCGCAACCTTCTCGGCGGTAAGGGCGCGAACCTTGCCGAGATGACAGAGATTGGTCTGCCCGTTCCTCAGGGTTTCACTATCACTACCGAGGCTTGCACTCAGTACTACGAGGACGGCCGCAAAATCAACGATGAAATTATGTCGCAGGCTATGGAAGGCGTAAAGTGGATGGAAGAAGTCAACGGCAAAAAGTTCGGCGACCTCAAAAACCCGCTTCTCGTTTCCGTTCGTTCGGGTGCGCGCGCTTCGATGCCGGGTATGATGGACACTATCCTCAACCTCGGTCTTAACGATGACGTTGTTGCTGCTATGATTGCAGGCAACCCCGACCCTAAGTTTGAAAGATTTGTTTACGACTCTTACAGAAGATTTATTCAGATGTTCTCCGACGTTGTTATGGAAGTCGGAAAGAAGTACTTCGAGCAGCTCATCGACGAGATGAAGGAGAAGAAGGGCGTTAAGTACGACGTTGACCTCACCGCTGCTGACCTTAAGGAGCTTGCTACTCAGTTCAAGGCTGAATACAAGAAGCAGCTCGGCACCGATTTCCCCTCCGACCCCGTTGAACAGCTCAAGCTCGCTATCGAGGCTGTTTTCCGTTCTTGGGACAACCCTCGTGCAAACGTTTATCGCCGCGACAACGATATTCCTTATTCTTGGGGTACCGCTGTCAACGTAATGCCGATGGTATTCGGCAACCTCAACGACAACTCGGGTACCGGCGTTGCCTTCACCCGTGACCCCGCAACCGGCGAGAAGAAGCTCATGGGTGAGTTCCTCTTCAACGCGCAGGGCGAGGACGTTGTTGCAGGCGTTCGTACTCCTATGCCTATCGCTCAGATGGCGGACAAGTTCCCCGAGGCTTATGACGAGTTCGTAAAGGTTTGCGGAATTCTCGAGGACCACTACCGCGATATGCAGGATATGGAGTTCACCGTTGAGAACGGCAAGCTCTATATGCTCCAGTGCCGCAACGGTAAGAGAACCGCACAGGCTGCTCTGAAGATTGCGTGCGACCTCGTTGACGAGGGTATGATTGACGAGAAGAAGGCAGTTTCGATGATTGACCCGCGCAACCTCGACACTCTGCTTCACCCGCAGTTCGACGCAAAGGCACTCAAGGCTGCTACACCCGTAGGCAAGGGTCTCGGCGCTTCGCCCGGAGCTGCTTGCGGTAAGATTGTATTCACCGCTGATGACGCTGTTGAGTGGAAGTCCCGCGGCGAAAAGGTCGTTCTGGTTCGTCTGGAAACCTCTCCCGAGGATATCACCGGTATGAAGGCTGCTCAGGGTATTCTGACCGTTCGCGGCGGTATGACCTCGCACGCTGCCGTTGTTGCTCGTGGTATGGGTACATGCTGCGTATCGGGCTGCGGCGACATCGCTATGGACGAGGAGAACAAGAAGTTCACGCTCGCAGGCAAGACCTATCACGAGGGTGACTGCATCTCCATCGACGGCTCTACCGGTAACATTTACGACGGTCTTATTCCCACCGTTGACGCTACCATCGCAGGCGAGTTCGGAAGAATTATGGCTTGGGCTGACAAGTACAGAAAGCTCAAGGTTCGCACCAACGCTGATACACCCACGGACGCTAAGAAGGCTCGCGAGCTGGGCGCAGAGGGTATCGGTCTTTGCCGTACCGAGCATATGTTCTTCGAGGCTGACAGAATTGCGGCTTTCCGTGAGATGATTTGCTCCGATACCGTTGAAGAGAGAGAAGCTGCTCTTGCTAAGATTGAGCCGATGCAGCAGGGCGACTTCGAGAAGCTCTATGAGGCTCTTGAAGGCAATCCTGTTACCATTCGCTTCCTCGACCCGCCCCTCCACGAATTCGTTCCTACCGAAGAGGCTGACATCGAGGCTCTCGCTAAGGCTCAGGGCAAGTCCGTTGAGACTATCAAGAACATCATTCAGTCGCTCCACGAGTTCAACCCGATGATGGGTCACCGTGGCTGCCGTCTTGCGGTTACTTATCCCGAAATCGCTAAGATGCAGACTGCTGCCGTTATCAAGGCTGCTATCAACGTCAAGAAGGCTCACCCCGACTGGAATCTCGTTCCCGAGATTATGATTCCGCTCGTAGGCGAGGTTAAGGAGCTTAAGTACGTTAAGGATATCGTTGTTAAGACCGCTGACGCGATTATCGCAGAGGCTGGTTCCGATATCAAGTACTCTGTTGGTACTATGATTGAAATTCCGCGTGCTGCTCTCACTGCTGATGAAATCGCGAAGGAGGCTGAGTTCTTCTGCTTCGGCACGAACGACCTCACTCAGATGACTTACGGCTTCTCGCGTGACGACGCAGGCAAGTTCCTCGGCGCTTACTATGACGCTAAGATCTTCGAGAACGATCCGTTCGCTAAGCTCGACCAGGTTGGCGTAGGCAAGCTGATGAAGATGGCTATTGAGCTTGGTAAGGGCGTTCGTCCCGAAATGCACTGCGGTATCTGCGGTGAGCACGGCGGCGACCCGACTTCCGTTGAGTTCTGCCACAAGATCGGTTTGGACTATGTATCCTGCTCACCGTTCCGTGTTCCGATTGCAAGACTTGCTGCTGCGCAGGCTGCTATCGCTGAAATGTAATTCACGGCTGATAATTAACCAAAAATTCCCCGTTCCGTATGGAGCGGGGAATAATTTTGTGCAAAAAACTCCCCGTTATGGGGAGAATTTTTATTTTGACCAGTGATTGAGCTTCGGGAGCTGCTCCTCGAAATAGGCGCGCGCCTGTTCGGGCGGGAATTGTTCGTTCGACATGTGACCGACAAGAAAATCCGTGAGTTGGGCAAGGCTTGTGTAGACGAATTTTCCGTCCGTGTAGCACCACTTGCAGTACTCCTCGTTGAATTCACCGCTCGGCTCTTTGCTTATGGAGCTGTCGTCGAGAGGCATTCCGCAGCACTGACAAATCAGCGTTCTCGGCGAACCCAAAAGCGTGTTAATGGACACGTCAAACAGCTTGGAGAGCAGCTTCAGCGTTTCGGTATTCGGCACGGTTTCGCCGTTTTCCCAGCGCGACACCGCCTGCCGCGTGACGAAAACCTTCTCGGCGAGTTCGTCCTGCGAAAGCCCTTTTTCGGTGCGCAGTTTGTGAATTATTTCCTTAGTTTCCATGATTTTCACCTCACCATTATTATACAACATTCACCGAAAAAAAGCAAGCAACTCGCTGTTGCTGTAATCGAAAACAGGCTGCCCGAAAGACAGCCTGTTCTGTGGTTTAATGCGAAATTTTGAGGATATTAGCCAAAGTTGTCATCAAGTCATCGACATTGATAGGCTTTGAAATATGCCCGTTCATACCGGCTTTGACGGCGTTTTTGCGGTCTTCCTCGAACGCGTTTGCGGTCATCGCGAGAATGGGGATTTGCGCCTTTTTCTTGTCGTAGAACTTGCGGATAATCTGAGTTGCCTTATAGCCGTCCATATTCGGCATCTGAATATCCATCAAGATGAGGTCGTAATAGCCCGCGTTCGCTTTTTCGAGCATATCCACGCACACAATTCCGTCCGCGGCGTGCTCGACCTCAAACCCGACTTCCTCGAGAATTGCCGTGGCAATTTCCGCGTTCATCTCGTTGTCCTCGGCGAGGAGGATACGCTTGCCCTTAAAATAATCCGCGTTGTAATCAGCCGTTTTCTCAATTCGTTGAACAGCGTCGCCTGTTTCGGCAATCCTGTGCGGCAGGGTGACGGTGAATTTCGTGCCCTTGCCGAGCTTGCTCTCAACCTTAATCGTGCCCTCCATCAGCTCGACAAGCTTCTTGACAATCGCCATACCGAGTCCCGTGCCATTTATGCGGCTTTCGGTACTGGAGTGTTCGCGGGTGAACTCGTCGAACATATTCGGCAAAAATTCCTCCGACATACCGATACCCGTGTCCTCAATTTCGGTCTGATAAATCGCGTAGCCGTCGCGTTCCGACGGGATTTCGGTGAGGCGCATCATAACCTTTCCGCCGGACGGCGTGTATTTGAGCGCGTTGCTCAAAATGTTGAGGAAAATCTCGCGGAGCTTTGTCGCGTCGCAGAAAACGTCCTTGTGTTCAACACAAACGGTTCGCGTAAACTCAATGCCTTTTTCCTTCATCTGCGTGTCGAACAGCGCGTAGAGCGTGTCGTTGAACGAATACGCGTTCCAAACGGTTTCATCGAGCGTGGTTTTTCCGCTCTCAATCCGCGCCATTTCGAGGACGTTGTTGATAAGCGAGAGCAGGAAATCGTTTGAGGTCTTGATTTTCTTGATGTAGCCGCGCGCGAGTTCCTTGTCGTCAAGGTGCTTGTCGAGAAGCTCGGTGAAGCCGATAATCGCGTTCATCGGCGTGCGGATATCGTGCGACATATTGAACAAAAACGCGGATTTCGCGGCACTTGAAGCGTTTGCGATTTCGAGCTGCGCCTTGGTATCAGCCTTGTCGTGCGCCTCGGTTACGTCCCGCCCGAGAATGTTGATAATCGGCTCGCCGTTCTCGTCGTAGCCCGCGAAAACGTTGATTTCGTGCCACTCGGGCTTTTTGGTGTAGTGGATAAGAAATTCTTCCGTGCCGAGGTGACCGGTTTTGTCCTGCCTTACGCGGTATCTGTCAAGGAACAGCAGCTCAATGCCTTTTTCGAGATACTCCTTGTCCACCGACTGCAAAAAGTATTGATAAATATCGTCATAGTTGTCCGTGGCTTCCATTCGGGAAACGGTATCTTCCAGACCTGTACCCTTGATAAGCGTGTACTTGCCCGTGTTGACGTTGACGGTCATATTGTAGCTGTACAGCATTTTGGTAACGCCCGACAGCAGCTGGTCGCGCGCCGCAGAAGCGCGAAGCTCGCGTTCTTTTTTCTCCTGCTGCTCGTGAGCCTCGGTTATGTCGCGCCCGAGAATGTTGGCAATCGGGTCGCCGTTTTCGTCCGTACCGAGGAAGATGTTGATTTCGTGCCACTCGATACCCTTTTCGGTTTTCGCCGCGTACTCAAGATTTCCTATGTAACCGGTTTCGTTTCTGCGTTTTCTGAGCGCAGAAAGGCTGCTGAAATTCCCGAACGGCGCGATATAGTCCTCGGTGACGTACCGGATTTTTTTGTTGTAAGCGGTTTCGTAGTCGTCGGTGGACTCGAAAATCTTGACGAAATCCTTCATTCCCGTGCCGAGAATAAGGCTGTATTTTCCTGTGTTAAGGTTGAGCGTTAGGTTGTAGCTGTAAAGCGTTTTGGTGATATTTGACAGAATCTGGTCCTTCGCGGCAACCGCTTTCAGCTCGTTTTCACGGCGTTCCTGAGCCTCGTGAGTTTCGGTGATATCGCGCCCGAGAATGTTTGCGATGGGGTTTCCGTCCTCGTTAACCCCCATAAACGCGTTCACCTCATACCAACCTATTCCGTTGTCGGTAGTTGCGGCGTATTCCTTCTGACCGATGTGACCGCTGAGATTTTTCTGCTTGCGGAGCGCTTCGAGCGAAAATCTGCCCATCATATCCTCGCGGTACTCGGGGAGAACGTGCTCGAGCAAATACCCGCACGCGGTGTCAAAATCATCGGTCTGCGAGAAGTGGCGGATAAGCTCTTCCATACCCGTACCGACGATAAGGCTGTACTTGCCCGTGTTAAGGTTGACGGTTGCGTTGTAGCTGTACAGCGTTTTTGTGATATCGGACAAAATCTGGTCTTTAGCCGCAGAAGCCTTGAGTTCACGCTCTTTAGCTTCCTGCTGCTCGTGAGTTTCTGTGATATCGCGCCCGAGAATGTTGGCAACGGCGGCTCCGTCCTCGTTTGTGCCGATGAACAGGTTCACCTCGTGCCACTTGTTGGTTTCGCCGACAATAAACCGATAGGACATCGAGCCGATATAACCAGTTTCGTGGTTTCGCCCGTTTAACGCGCGAACGCTCACCAGATTATCCAGCTTAGACTTGTCCTCCGGCGCAACGCTTTTGGAGAGCTTGGCATAAAGCAGAACATAATCATCGTTATGCTGCATAGTTTCCAAGACCTCGTTCATACCCGTACCCGTGATAAGCGAGTATTTCCAGGTTTCGAGGTTAACCGTGAGGTTGTAGCCGTACAGCATTTTTGTAATTCCCGAAAGGAGCTGGTCGCGCGCAGCAGCGGCTTTCTGCTGATTTTCACGCTTTTCGTGACGTTTATGAGCGTCGGTGATATCGCGCCCGAGAATATTTGCGACAGGCTCGCCGTCCTCGTCGGTGCTGACGAAAACGTTTATCTCGTGCCATTCCTCGCCGTAGTCGGTGATTGCGCCGTATTCAAGGCTGCCGATAAAGCCGTTTGCGTTTCTGCGCGCACGAAGCGAGTCAAGGCTGGCAAGCGCCGCAAACTGCGAAACGTGCTGCGGGTCGAGGTATTGAATTTTCTTGTTGTAGGCAGTTTCGTAGTCATCGGTGGACTTGAAAATCTCCATAAACTGCGTCATACCCGTGCCGATAATCATACTGTACTTGCCCGTGCGAAGGTTCAGCGTGAGGTTGTAGCTGTACAGCATTTTGGTAAGCTCAGACAAAATCTGGTTCTTATCTGCGGCGGCACGAAGCTCTTTTTCCTTCTTTTCCTGAGCGTTGTGCGACTCGGTGATATCGCGCCCGAGAATGTTTATAATGCGCTTTCCGTCCTCCTCGGTGTCGATGAAAACGTTAATCTCGTGCCACTCGTATTCATCGTCATCGGGATAAATGACGGGGTACTCCAAAGTACCGCGAAAGCCGTTTTCGGCGGGATTTTCTATCGCGGACTCGCAGCTTATCAGCTCGTTGAAGCGCGCCGCGTAGGACGGGTGGAGAATTCTGTTGTGAAACGCGCGCAGCTCGGCGATATTTGAGTGCTTTTTGTACTCGTTAACCGTGCGTTCCATACCGGTACCGGTGATAAGGGAGTAGCTTCCGGTATCGATATCGATGGTGAGGTTGTAGCTGTACATAATCTGTGTAATCTGTGAGAGAACGCGGTCTTTTTTGGCGGGTGCTTTTTCAAGCTCGTTGTTGGTTTTCCAGATTGAGTAGTTCTTCTCGATGAAGAAGTGCAGCATCTCGCGGAGCAAATCATACGCGCCGAGCATTTCCTTTTCGGATTTGCGGTGAACGCGCGAGAGGACGTCCCGAACAACTCTTTTGTTTAAACCGAGCGCGGTTGTTTTTTGGATAATTTCGTCGGTGTTTTGATTTTCGGAGAGAGCTTGTCCTGCGAGAACTCTTCCGAGAATTTGTCCGTCGGGCAGCTCAATCGGAATAGAAAAATCGCAAAACCCGATAGGGCAGACGTAAACGCCGTCTTTATC
>SFLN01000095.1 GCA_004554555.1 [Eubacterium] saphenum
ATTAATCACCATGCCGAACATCATACAGACAAATCCGGCAGCTACAAGAACAAGACCTATGATTAAACTAAGAATACAACGCTTTTTATAATTCACAAGAAACACCTCACTCGTAAAGCGGATATTTCTTTGTGAGCTCGGTTACCATCTCGCGAACCTTGTCCGCGGTACCGTTGAAATCCTTTGCGGTGAGGTAAATGCACTCGCCGATTACCTTCATATCCTCTTCCTTCAAGCCGCGCGTGGTAACGGCGGGAGTTCCTATTCTTACGCCGCTTGTGTACGCAGGCTTCTGCGGGTCGTTGGGGATTGCGTTCTTGTTGACCGTGATATAAACCGCGTCAAGGTTGGTTTCAAGCTCTTTGCCCGTGATGTTGAACGGACGAAGGTCAACGAGCATCAAGTGGTTGTCCGTGCCTCCCGAAACAAGGTTGAAGCCCTTTTCAAGCAGCGTGTCCGCGAGAACCTTTGCGTTTTTCACAATCTGCTCGCCGTAAGCCTTGAACTCGGGCTTGAGCGCTTCGCCGAAGCAAACAGCCTTTGCCGCGATAACGTGCATCAAAGGACCGCCCTGAAGTCCGGGGAAAATCGCCGAGTTAATCTTCTTGGCAATGTACTCGTTGTTGGTGAGGATAAGACCGCCGCGCGGACCGCGAAGCGTTTTGTGAGTTGTCGTGGTAACAACGTCTGCGTAAGGCACGGGGCTTTCGTGCTGACCTGCGGCAACAAGTCCCGCGATGTGCGCCATATCAACCATAAGATACGCGCCGACTGCTCTTGCAATCGCCGAAAGCTTCTTGAAATCAATCGCTCTCGGATAAGCCGAAGCTCCCGCTACAATGAGCTTGGGCTTGCACTTGTTTGCCTGCTTGTAAAGCTCCTCGTAGTCGATAAAGCCGTCATCATTGGTGCCGTATGCAACAAAGTTGTACATCTTGCCGGACATATTTACGGGAGAACCGTGGGTGAGGTGACCGCCGTGAGCAAGGCTCATTCCCATAACAGTGTCGCCGGGGTTCAGCAGCGCTAGATAAACTGCCTCGTTTGCTTGCGCGCCCGAGTGAGCCTGTACATTGGCAAAATTCGCGCCGAACAGCTTCTTTGCACGCTCAATCGCTATATTTTCGACAATATCAACGTCCTCGCAGCCGCCGTAATAGCGCTTTCCCGGATAACCCTCGGCATATTTGTTCGTGAGAACGCTTCCCATTGCCGCCATTACCGCAGGAGATACGATATTCTCGCTGGCAATCAGCTCGAGATTGCGCTTCTGACGCTTCAGCTCCAGCCCCATTGCATCGGCTACCTCGCTGTCATAGCCGCCGAGAAATCCGATAGTGTCCACCAAATCGTTGTACATAAGAAACTCCTTTCAAAAGAAAAAATACTACAGATTAAGTTTACCACAAAACGCGACTTTTTTCAAGTATTTTTGCAATTATTATATATAGAAAAAAGCCGTTTATCAACACGGCTTTTTGGTAATTTTTAAATTATTTGTCCCGTCAACAGCTCAAACCCGAGCAAGAGTGCCAAAAACGCGAAATTGTACACGGTAAACTCCGCGAAATATCTGCCTTTTCTTGCGTTTTCCGAGCGCGCGTAGAGCTTGAACGAAATCAGACTTGCAAGCGATGCGATAAGCGTGCCCATTCCGCCGATGTTTACGCCGAGAAGCAGTGCGTTTGAGTTGTCCGTGAAGCCCGAGAGCATAATCGCACAGGGAACGTTGCTGATTATCTGCGACATTCCGCAGCCCAAAAGCAGCTCCCTGCCACTCAGAATTGAGCTTATGAACTCCCTTACCTGCGGCACCGCCGAAATGTTTCCCACGAACACGAAAAAGCACACAAACGTTAAAAGCAGCGCGTAATCCGGTTTCGCGAGGATTTTCCTGTCGAAAATCAGCGCGGCAAGCAGCGTTATCCCGAGCGTTATCCGATAATCGAGAACGCGCGCGACCGTTGCGATACAGACGGCAAAAATCACCGTGTAAACGAAGAAATTCCGCGATGGCTTGAAGCTCGCGGTTTTTTCGCTTTTTTCAACGCTCTCCGACGGTATAAAAATCAGCGAAATCAAAATCAGCGCAAGGCTCACGCCGCTTATCGGTAGCATAATCGCGAAGAAATCTGCGGGATTGTAGTTGTAGTGGGAATAGATGTAGAGGTTTTGCGGGTTGCCGATGGGTGTGACCATCGAGCCGAGATTTGCCGCCGCCGTTTCCAGCACAATGCAGCGGATTGTTACCTTTTCCCTGCCCTTGAACAGCAAAAGCGTGAGCGGAACAAAGGTAAGCAGGCTCACGTCGTTTGTGATGAACATCGACATCACAAAACACAGCACAACAAGCGCTGCCGAGAGCGTCCGCGTGTTTTTGAAACGGGCGGTGAGCTTTGACGAGATAAAGTCGAAAAGCCCCGTTTTCCCGAAGCCCTGAACCGTTACCATTAAACAAAACAAAATCGCCAGCACAGAAAAATCTATGTAGCCCAGATACTCCGCGCTCGGCGGGGTTATTATCATCGAAACCGCCGCCAGCACAAACGCTATGCAAAGCACCGTTTCGCGCTTTATGAATTTTAGAATTTTCTTCACTTTTTCAACCCCCAAAATGTTATTATATCACAAATTTCCTGTTATTTCAATATTTTTTTCAAAACATATTGAAAATCCGCGCGCATTTTGATATAATTATAGGGAAAGAAAGGCAGGCGATATTTTTGCGATATAACCACTTGATTGATATGGACGATTATTCAGTTTCGCAATGGAATGAAATCGTTGCTCTTGCCGAGAAAATTAAGGCAAATCCCGAGGAGTACTCGGAAAAGTGCAAGGGAAAAATTATGGCAACGCTCTTTTATGAGCCCTCAACCCGCACCCAAATGAGCTTTCAAGCCGCGATGATTAGGCTCGGCGGAAGCATTATCGGTTTCGATAACCCCGGAAATTCTTCCGTTGCCAAGGGCGAAAACCTCAAGGATACCATCAAAATCGTAAGCACCTACTCGGATATTCTCGTTATGCGCCACAACCAGGAAGGCTCGGCAAAAGCTGCGGCGCTCTGCGCGGACTGTCACGTCATAAACGCGGGCGACGGCGGTCACCTTCACCCAACTCAGACGCTCACCGATTTGCTCACGCTCAAAAGCGAGCTTGGACGTCTGGACAACCTTACCGTGGGACTTTGCGGCGATTTGAAATACGGCAGAACCGTTCACTCGCTTGTGAAAGCGCTCTCCTGTTACCCGAACAACAAATTCGTGCTGATTTCAACTCCCGCGCTTGCTCTGCCCTCTTACGTCAAGGATTTCATCGACGCGCACAAGAGCAGCTTCATCGAGGTCAAGACCATCGACGAGTGCATCGGAAAGCTGGATATGCTCTATATGACGAGAATTCAGCGCGAGCGTTTCGACAGCGACGAGGAATACGAGCGCCAGAAAAACGTGTACTGCCTCACAAAAGCGAAAATGGAGTACGCGCGCAAGGATATGATTGTCATGCACCCGCTTCCGAGGGTGAACGAGATTGAGGTTGCCGTGGACGACGACCCGCGCGCCGCTTATTTCCGCCAGGCAAACAACGGTATGTACGTCAGAATGGCGCTAATCCTCACCACGATGAACCTTACCCCGAAGGTTAAGCCGCTTTTGCTTGGCGAAATCCACAACAACGTCTGCTGCACAAACCCAAAGTGCGTCACGCAAACCGAGAAATATCTCCCGCACAGCTTCGTGAGGTATGGCGATATTTTAATCTGCGAGTACTGCGACGAACGAATTTTGTTACACTAAAAATAACTGCCCGAGAAACGCTCTCGGGCAACTTTTTATTCGTTTATCGTCCAAACAAAGGTCACGGTATCGCTTGATTTTATGTCATCGGGAGTAAAATCGGGAATTGCCGCGTCCATTGCCATCGCTCTCGGAGCGGCAGCAAGCGCGTAATTGCTCTCGGAATAAACCTTGATTTCGCCCCAGTCGTAGTCAACCGAAACCAGCTCCCCGAGCGTTTTTCCCGAAGCTTTGCACAAAACCTCGGCTTTCTGACGAGCGTTTTCGGTTGCCGAAATCAACAGCGCATCTGCAACCTTCTCCGGCTCCTTCACCGAAAATCCGACCGAAAACTCCGCGTCCGCACCGCTGTTGGCAATCGCGGTAAGCGTTTTCGCAAGCGCCTCGGCGGTGAAATCAAAGCCGAGCTTCAGCCTGTAAGTGCAAACATAGCCCTTGAACTGCTGCTTGCCGTGGTCGTATTCATAGTTTGTGTTCGCGCTGAAGTTCAGCGTTTTCAAATCGTCCTTCTCGTATCCAACCGCAGAAATCGCGTTTTGAAGCTTCTCGATTTTCGCGTTCGCCTCGTTCACCGCAGCGACATACTCCATATTTTTACCGTTCAGATTGAGCATTACCTCAACATAATCCGGCTTTGTTTTCGCTGTTCCTACACCCTTAACTCTGATTGTTCCCGACATAAAAACTCCTTTCGTTAAAGCAAAGGCAAGAAGTCACCCTCTTGCCTTTTTGTTTGTTTAACCCAAAACGCTCAGCAGAACGCCCGCCGCAACGGCTGAACCGATAACGCCGGCAACGTTCGGACCCATAGCGTGCATAAGCAGGAAGTTTGACGGGTTGCTCTGCGCGCCAACCTTCTGCGAAACTCTCGCTGCCATCGGTACCGCGGAAACGCCCGCCGAACCGATAAGAGGATTGATTTTCTTGCCCGAGATGATATACATCAGCTTGCCGAGCAGAACGCCGCACGCTGTACCAACACAGAATGCAATCAATCCAAGCGCGATGATGAACAAGGTCTTCGGGCTGAGGAAGTTATCCGCAACCGCTGTTGCACCAACCGTAATTCCGAGGAAAATCGTGATTATGTTCATCAACTCGTTCTGAGCTGTATTAACAAGTCTGCCGCAAACGCCCGACTCCTTCATCAGGTTGCCGAACATCAGAATACCAACCAGCGGTGCCGCCGAAGGTACAATCAGCGAAACTATGATAGTAACCGCAATCGGGAACACAACCTTTTCGAGCTTGGATACCTCGCGGAGTTGTCCCATCTTGACGGAGCGCTCCTTTTCGGTCGTGAGAGCCTTCATAATAGGCGGCTGAATTACGGGAACCAGCGCCATGTACGAGTACGCCGCAACCGCAATCGGGCCTAAGAGCTGAGGTGCGAGCTTTGAGGTAAGGTAAATCGCCGTAGGACCGTCCGCACCGCCGATAATCGCAATCGAACCCGCTTCTTTAAGCGTGAAGTCCGCAACTCCCGTGAGGTTCAGCAAGCAAGCGCCGAGGAATGTGAAGAAGATACCGCCCTGCGCTGCCGCACCGAGGAGGAAGCTCTTCGGGTTTGCAATCAGCGGGCCGAAGTCCGTCATCGCGCCGATACCGAGGAAGATAATCGGCGGGTAAATTCCAAGCTTAACGCCCAGATAAAGCATATCCAGCAATCCGCCTTCGTGAAGCACCCTCCCGTAATCAAGCGACGTTTCCTTCGCGAATTGAACAACGACATTCGCGCCCTGCTCGATATACTCGGGAGCGAAATACGGGTTCGTCGCGGGGTCCCAAAGATACGCGTGGTAAAGTCCCGCGTTCGGGAGGTTGGTCAAAAGCATACCAAATGCAATCGGGAGCATCAAAAGCGGCTCGTATTGCTTAACAATTGCGAGGAAGAACAGCACGAACGACAGCAAAATCATCAAGCCGTTCTGCCACGTCAACCCCATAAATCCGGACCCTTCGATGAGTCCGCTGACAGTATTTACGAATATTTCCATATATTGTATCCTTTCAGCCGTATCAGAACGGACGAGTGTTTTCGGTTATTCCGGCAGCGCTCCACGCTGAACGCGCGCGTTTGCCTTCGTGCTTTCTTACGCTCTTAATCGTAAAGCCCTCGTCATCGGTGTACGCCGCAATCGCCGCGCTTATCACGGCAATCAGCTCGCCGTCGTCCTCAACTTCTGCGGCTTCTTCAACAACAGGCTCTTCGACAACCTTCTGAACAGCTTCCTGCAGGCCCTTCTCAACTGCCGGATAGAAGTTTCTGGGCACGCTGCCGCCGAAGACTTCCTCGGCAAAGATCAGATCGTCCTGCTCGTCCTGGGGCTCAAAGCGCACCCACACGTCGCCGAACTGACCGGAGCCGCCGGTCTGCTTCTTATGACGGCCGTGGGCCTGCACGGTCTTCTTGATCTTCTCACGGTAAGCAACCTTGGCGGGCAGCAGCACGGCATCCACACCAAAGCGGCTCTTCAGCTTGGAAACCAGCACATCCAGATGCTGGTCGCCAAGGCCAGACAGCACCATCTGCTTGGTCTCGGCATTGTTCACCAGATGGAAGGAGGGATCTTCCTCGTTGAGCCGGTTCAGACCCGCGCCAACCTTATCTTCCTGACCTTTGGTCTTGGGTGCGATTGCCATGGAGTAGCAGGCGGGAGCGTAGGGAATCTGCTTCAGGGAAACCACCTTTCTGGGGTCGCACAGGGTATCGCCGGTCTTGACCTTGTCCATCTTGCCGATGGCGCCGATATCGCCGCAGCCCAGAACCTTGACCTCGGAAGCCTTCTTGCCGCACATGGAATACAGGCGGCCCAGCTTCTCAGTCTCGCCGGTGCGGGCATTGACCAGAGTGGTGTCGGAGGTGATCTCACCGGAGAGAACCTTGATGTAGGAGTACTTGCCGTACTGGTCAGACACGGTCTTCCACACGAAGGCGGAGGGCACGCCGCCGGGAGAAACCACAAACTCCTCGGTCTCGCCGTCAGCATTGGTAGCCTTGTGGTAGTTGCCCTCAGAGGGGTTGGGCAGCAGATCGATGATGTGATCCATCAGCATCAGGCTGCCGAGGCAGGTCACGCCGGAGCCGCAGAGCACGGGGAACAGGCTCAGCTCCTCCACGCCGGTGTGCAGGCCGTCCAGCATCTCACGATAGGTAAACTCGTCGCCCTCGAAGAACCGATCCATCAGGGCCTCGTCGGTCTCGGCAACGGCTTCCTTCAGCGCATCGTTAAACTCCTCGATAACCGCCAGCTTGTCCTCAGGAACCGCAATCTCCACCCGCTTCAGCTTCTGCATCTCGTAGGCGCGCTTATTCAGTACGTCGATGATACCGGTAACCTTGTGCTTATCGTCCCAGATGGGCACGACAACGGGTGCAATCTTATTACCGTACTTTGCCCGCAGAGCCTCAAAGGTGGCGTTGTAGTCGGAATTGTCCTCGTCCACCTTGGAGATATAGATGAATCGGGGCATATTCCGCTCTTCACAGTACTTCCATGCCTTCTC
>SFLN01000096.1 GCA_004554555.1 [Eubacterium] saphenum
CGGTCATGACGGAGGCGAGTCCCCAGTAGTCGGGGTCGGATATCTGCTGTTGAGCAATGGTTTGCTCTGCGGTACCCGCATACGACTGAAGTCTGTCGATTACGTTTGGTTCAGCGCTCTCCGACAATAGGTTCAGAAACAAGTTCATAAATTATCTCCTTTTTCACTCGAAAAAACGAGTTATTTTCTTTAACAAACATTATAATTATACTATATTTTCCTAAATAATTCAATAAAAATCCCAAAACTAGTGCTAACGAGATTTTTCAACATTTTTGGCAATTCTTTGTGCAATTTGACGAAATCAATAAAATCCCCCGTCAACACCAAGAATTTGCCCCGTTATAAAGCGGTTTTCGGCAATCGCACGCACCGCTTGCGCAACCTCGCTTGCCTTTCCCAGACGACCGAGCGGTGTTTCATCGCAAAGCTCGGCGAGCTCATCGGAGTTCAGGTGAGAGCTGTTCATCGGGCTGTCGATAACCCCGGGTGCTACCGCGTTTACCGTTATCCCCGACAACCCAAGTTCCTTCGCAAGCGCCTTTGTAAAGCCAATCACGCCCGCTTTTGCCGCCGAATAAGCAACCTCGCAGGACGCTCCGTGAACGCCCCAAACCGATGAAATGTTCACAACAGCGCCGCTTTTTCGCCTAATCATCTGCGGCACAACAGATTTTGTTACCCGAAAACAACCCGTAAGGTTTACCGAAAGCTGCTTCTCCCAGTCCTCGTCCGTGGTATCGGTGAACGTTTTGATAAGCGAAATTCCCGCGTTGTTCACCAGAACGTCAATTCTCGAAAACTCTTTCAGAACGCTTTCAATCGCCGTCTGCACGGAATTTCCGTCAGCGATATCCATTTTCACGGGAAACGCGTGGAATTTTTCCGAGAGTTTCCGAGCGCGTTCCTCATTATTGAAATAAGTGAAGGCAACGTCGTCCGTTCTCGAAAACTCCTCGACAAGCGCCGCTCCGATTGCGCCCGTGCCGCCTGTTATCAAAACAACGCTCATTTCAGCTCAACCTTGATTTCATCGCCCGAAGCCGTGATTTCAACCGCGCTGAACTGCTTTTCGCTGTTTTCGATAAGCATCTCCGCGATTTTGTCCTCAACGTCCGAACGGATTACCCTGCGAATATCGCGCCCGCCGAATTTTCCGCCAAACGCTTTCTTTGCCACCGCCGCGTAAACCTCGTCCGAAATGGAAAGCTCCAGCTTCTTCTCCGCGAGCGGCGAGCGAAGCTCCTCGAGATTGAGCTTCGCGATTTTCGCGTAAGACTCCTCGGACAGCGGCTTGAACACAATAACCTCGTCCACGCGCGCCAAAAATTCCGGTCTCAAAAAGTCGCGCAGCCCTTTCATAGCGCGCTCCTTCGTGACATCGCTCTGCGTTTTCGCAAAGCCCACGCCGTTCATTCCGTTCGATGAACCCGCGTTTGACGTCATCGCGATAATCGTGTTCTCGAAGCTGACGTTTCTGCCCTGCGAGTCGGTGATTTTGCCCTCATCGAGAATTTGCAGCAGAATGTTCATCACATCGGGGTGCGCTTTCTCGATTTCATCGAATAAAATCACGGAGTACGGCTTTCTGCGAACGCGCTCTGTGAGCTGTCCCGCTTCATCATAGCCGACGTATCCGGGAGGCGAACCGATGATTTTGCTCACGCTGTGCTTCTCCATATACTCCGACATATCAAGCCGTATCAGCGGGTCAACGCTGTCGAACATTTCCTTCGCCAGCACCTTTACAAGCTCGGTTTTTCCCACGCCTGTCGGTCCCACGAAGATAAACGAAGCCGGTCTGCGGCGGTCGGAAAGCTGCACGCGCGAACGCTTTATCGCCTTTGCAACAAGCTCGCACGCTTCGTCCTGTCCGATAATTTTCGACTTGAGATTGTCCTCGAGAACCGACATTCTCTTGTACTCGGTTTCGCGGATTTTGTTTGCGGGAATTCCCGTCCAAAGCTCGATTACCTTCGACAAATCGTCCACCGTAACCTCAACGCTTTCGGCTTTCGGCTTGATTTCGGCAATTTTCTGCTCGGTCTGAGCAATTGTCGTTTTCAGCTCCGCAAGCCGCGCGTAATCAATGTTGGAGTCGCCCGCAAGCTCGCTTTCCTCGCGGCGCTGCTCGGACAAATCCGTCTTCAGCTTCTCGTATTCGGTGATGTCCGCATTGCCCAAGGACGCGCACGCGCACGCCTCGTCAAGCAAATCTATCGCCTTGTCGGGCAAAAATCTGTCGTTGATATAACGCTCGGAAAGCGTCGCGCACATTTTCGCGATTTCGTCCGAAACGTGAACCTTGTGGTGCTCCTCGTAGTACTGCTTGATACCGCCGAGCAGCTCTATCGTTTCCTCAATCGTCGGCTCGTTTACGGTAACGGGCTGGAAACGGCGCTCCAGCGCGCTGTCCTTTTCAATGTGCTTTCTGTACTCGGAGAAGGTTGTCGCGCCGATAACCTGCAGTTCACCTCTCGAAAGCGCGGGCTTGAAGATATTCGCCGCGTTCATCGAGCCCTCGGAGTCGCCGCCCGTGCCGACAAGATTGTGTACCTCGTCCACGAAAAGCATTACATTCCCCGCATTTTTCACCTCGTCAATCAAGCTCTTAACACGGCTCTCAAACTGCCCTCTGAACTGCGTTCCCGCAACAAGCGCTGTCAAATCGAGCAGGTACAGCTCTTTCCCGCGCAGTCTGAACGGAACATCGCCGCTTGCCAGTTTAAGAGCAATCCCCTCGGCAATCGCGGTTTTACCAACGCCCGGCTCACCGATAAGACAAGGGTTGTTCTTCGTGCGCCTTGACAGGATTTGCAGAACACGGTAAATCTCCTTCTCGCGCCCGATTATGCGGTCAATTTTGCCCTCCTTTGCACGTCTTGTCAAATTCGTGCAGTAGGTTTCCAGGCACTTGCGCTTTTTATCGGGCTTTTCGGGCTTCTTTTTGGTCTTCTTCTCGGATTCACCGTCGCTCTTGCTGTTATCGGAAGAACCGCCGCCGAACAGATTTTTCAGGAAATTCGGCATTGTACCCGCGCCGCCGCGCTCGAAAAGATTGTCCTCTTCCTTGGGAGCGTCCTCGTCGTCACCGTCGGGATAGTCCTCGTCCGAAGCGTCGTCATCGTCCTTTCCGTCAAGTCCGAGCTGCTTGAGAAAATCACCGTCAACCTCGCCGTTCTCGCCGAAAAGCGAATCGCAGGCGTTCTCCAAATCGTCCTCAGAAATGCCCATCTGCTTCAAATACTCGCTCACCTGCGGCAAACCGAGTTCCTTTGCGCACTGCAGGCAAAGTCCCTCGCTTTTGCGTTCGGTGCCGCTCATTGTTGAGATGAACATAACCGCAGGACGTGTTTTGCATCTTGAACACATCATCATTGTTAATCACCTTACCTTCATATAAAGCTCAAGAAATCAAGATTGTATATTCTCTTGAACAGGAATGTTGAATTTATCGCGGTATCGTTGAACAAAATCACGTTTCCGCTGAACATAGACGAAATCAGCCGCGTCACCAGGCAAAGAATTACTATCATCACCGCCGCCTCGCAAAGTCCGGCAACTCCGCCGAGAAGCGAGTTGATTTTGCCGATAACGGGAATTTTGTTTATAAATCCCGCACCGCGCGCGATTAAACCGAGTATTGCCACGAACACGATAAACAGCAAAATCACAACAATCGACCTTATGATTATTATGCAGGCGGGTGAAATTATACCGTCCATCAGCGCGGTTTTTGCGGAAGATTTCGTGTCAATCATCGCCAGCACAACCGTCCTCACCGATGAAACGTTCACGGTTTCGCTGCCCGCGTCCGTGAAAATCATCGGCAGAGCGTTTTTCACCGCGTCAATCATACCGCCGAGCGTTTCCGCAACGGAGCTTTTCACCATACAAGACGCGAGATACTGCGCCGTAACCAGCTTTCCGAGACCGTATTTCTCGATATCGGTTCTGCTGAAATTCGCGGTTTTTGCGTTTACCGACGTGAAATCCACGTCATCGTGAACCCCGAACAGCGCGAGATTGAG
This sequence comes from [Eubacterium] saphenum, assembly GCA_004554555.1. GTDB lineage: Bacteria > Bacillota > Clostridia > Oscillospirales > Ruminococcaceae > CAG-115. The sequence goes on from SFLN01000096.1 coordinate 4,032, forward strand.
CTTTTCAATACCCGACTCCGAGAAGTCAACGTCGCTCAAATCCATAACCGCCGAGCCCGTGCCCTCGTAATCGGGTTGAATTTCGTTTACGGGAACATCAGAAATCTTAATCTTGTCAAAAGCCAAATCGGTTTCGCCAAACGGTTTTATGTCAACAAGCTGCTCCACGCCGCCGATTTTCTCGTCAACCGCCTTTTCAAGCGGCTTTTCGATAAACTCGCCGTAAATTCCGTTTGCAATCGGCTCGCTTATGAAAAACGCCAGCGCTAAAGCAATCACTGCCGCAAGCATTTCGATAATAATCCTTGCAAAGCCTTTTCTGATGCCGACAAAGGTCATTCCGACCGCTGCGGCTACTATTATAATGTCAAATACGAAAGCAAATTCTTGTCCCATTGTTCTCTCCTCAAATATTTACGCGCGAAACGGTGTTGTATCCAAGCAGATACGCGCCGCCGTCCATTATCATTACCTCGGAATAATCGTTGCCGAGCTGATAGGTTTTCCGTTCAATCAGCTCCCTGTCGTAAGCCGAGAGCGTATCCTCCCTCAGCACATAAAGCGTCTGTCCCTCAGAGTCAACCGAGTCCGCTTCGCCGAGCGACAGCGACGCGGCAGGCTCCAGCTTGTCGTTGTACACAACCGCCGTCACGCCGTTTGACGCGGAGTCGTGAAACAGCACAACCCGCATTTCCTGTGAATTGCACACTCCCGTTACCTGCTTCGCGAACGTGTTCTGCGCCTTAACCTCGCCGGTTTCCTTGTCAAAAAGGTACGCGCCGTTTTCCGTAACCGTGTAAACACCGTCGTTCGCGCAGTCCAGCGTGTACGAAACCGAACTCCCCGTTGAAGCGCGCCAAAGCTCGCTTTGCTCTTTGGTTATGTCAAAGCACAAAACCGCGCAGTTCAGCTCGCCGTCTTTTTCCCCCACAACCGAAACGTAGATATATTTTCCGTTATCCGAAAAGCACACGCCCATTATCTTTTCATCAGGCGACGCCCAGCGGAAAACCTGCTTTCCCTCGGCGTTAAATATGTACAGATAATTTGAATAGCGCGTTGACGTTGTGACAACCGCCGAGCGGTCGCCGCTTCCCATTTTCGAGAAAACTATCGCGTCGTCCATTGTCTTGGCAAAAATTTCCTCGGATTTTGAGTAAACCTTGAAATCCTTGCCGTTCTTGTCGTAAACGAGCACTCTCCTGTCGGTTGACGAGGAAGCGGGACGGTTGAAGCCGTGCTGTACGCTCTTAATTTCCGCGCCGCTGCCCGTGTAGGTGTACAGATATGTATCGGTGAGCAGGTAAAAATTCCCGCCGAGTTCTCCCATATCATAAGCCGCGCTTCCCGGCAGGTTCACTGGAAAACCCGCCTTTCCGACAGGCAGAAACATATCCCGCATCGGCGCGAAAATCGCCCGCCAGTTGAAAATAACAACGATAAGCCCAACCGCCACAACGCCGAAGATTATCAGCCCGATTGCTCGGCGCTTGCTTTTTTTCTTCTCGGCAGCAGTTTTTTTGCCGCTTACCTTTTTCAGTTGATTTTTCTCGTCCATTTTTCTTTCCTTAATGTAAAACGGTCATCTATTTATTATAACACATTTATATGCCGCTCGTCAAGTGTTATAGTAAACTTCATTCAGATACAGCCCCTCAGGCGGCAGCGTCACTCCCCCAAAATCGCGGTTTCTCGTCAAAAGCGCGGATTTTATATCGTCCTCGGTGCGCTTTCCCTCGCTGATGTAGATAAGCGTTCCCGCTAAAATCCGCACCATATTGTACAAAAAGCCGTTTCCGCGGATTTTTATTTCGACAACACCCGCGTTCTCCGAAACCGTAACCTCATAAATCGTCCGAACCGTTGACTTAACCCGCGCTTTTCCCTCGGCACGGCAAAACGCCCCGAAATCGTGCTCACCGACAAAAAGCTGCGCCGCGTGCCGCATTTTCTCGATATCCAGCGCGTACGGGTAGTGATAAGCCAGATTTTGAAGAAAAACATCACGATTTGGCTTGTTGTTGATTAAGTACACATATTCCTTGGATTTGGTGCAAAAACGCGCGTGAAAATCCTCGTCCGCGTCCTCGCACGAAAGCACCGCGATATCCGACGGCAAAATCGTGTTCATTCCTTTTACAAAGCCGCTGCACGGTATCTTTGAGTCGGTTTTGAAGTTGAAGCAAAACCGCCTTGCGTGAACGCCCGCGTCGGTTCTCGAGCAGCCGTAAATCACGGGCGGGGCGCATTTCAAGAGCTTCCCTATCGCCTTTTCAACAACCTCTTGAACCGAAATCGCGTTCTCCTGCCGCTGAAATCCGTGATAGTCAGCGCCGTTGTACGCGATGAAAACCTTTAAGTTGCGCATTTTCGCTCCTTAACGCAAATTTGCTTTGCCGTGATAATTGTATAACTAAACGAATTTACCGTTATGACAACATTCTCGGCTTCGCAGTACCAGTTCTTCCCGTTTTTTCGGATTTTGCAGTTTTTGTCGGCAATTATCTTTCGGCAAAAATCCACAACATCAGCGCAGTCGATTTTCAGATTTTTCCTTATTCTTTCCTCGCCTAGAGGCGTTGTGTGAAGCCGATTTAAATTTGACCGCAAAATCCCGCTGTTATCCATAAATCTCCTTTACGGGATAATCGGAAAACAGTTCAGCACGATTATCCCCGCAAACAAAGTCAGCATAATCACAATTGCGATAATATCCCGCGCGGCGATTTTCAGCTGCCGCATACGCGTTCTTCCCTCGCCGCCCTTGTAGCAGCGGCACTCCATCGCCGTGGCAAGCTCGTTCGCCCTCTTGAACGCCGAAACAAACAGCGGGATTATTATCGGCACAAGCGCCTTTGCTCGTTTCAGAAAGCCGCCCGAGTCAAGCTCCGCGCCTCTCGCCTTCTGCGCGGACATAATTTTGTCCGTTTCCTCGACAAGCGTCGGTATAAACCGCAGCGCAATCGTCATCATCATCGACAGCTCGTGTACGGGAAACCGCACCTTTTTAAGCGGCGACATAAGCCGCTCGATTGCGTCCGTGAGCATAATCGGCGAAGTCGTGTAGGTCAGAAGCGACATTCCCACGATAAGCGAAACTATCCTCAAAAGCATAAAACACGACATTCTTATGCCCTCGGGGTAAATCGAGATTATCCACCACTGAAACAGCGGCTTT
>SFLN01000097.1 GCA_004554555.1 [Eubacterium] saphenum
CCGTTTTTATAAGATGGAGCGGGTGATGGGAATCGAACCCACGCGACCAGCTTGGAAGGCTGGGATTCTACCATTGAACTACACCCGCATTTCAACGCTTTATTATTATATCACTTTTTTCCCCGTTTGTCAAGCACTTTCGCAAAATTTTTTTCAATTTTTTGCAGTTTGGGGGAACGTTTGGTTTTGGGCAGCTTTCGGCGCTCTCCTTTAAGAACTCGCGCTCGGCGATAATTGCTTTCAATATGCGCAATTTTACCGCTGATTATGCTTTGGAAATGAAAAAAACAAGCCACTTTCTTCGCTAATCGGACTTTGTTCGGTGCTCTTGCGTTTTCGTTGGCGTTTAGCCAACGAAAACGCTTGGGGGAAAACTCTTGTTTTCCCCCTAACCCCTTTAGCGCTTTTTGAGCGTATATCGCGTCGCTTCGCTCCGCGTTTTTGACGCTTCGCTCCAGTAGCGCGGCTTTGCCGCGAGTGCCTCCGGCGGCTTAAAAACTTTTTCTGAAGAAAAAGTTTTTAAGAATTTCAAAAAGACTTTTTTCGCTGCGCGGCTCCACGGTCACGCGCTGCTGACTTTACGGCTTCGACCCGAAAATCGGCTTTCCGCCGCTGATAATATACAAATGCTCTGCATTGCCGGAAGAGAAGTCATTCGACAGGTTGAACTCCGTCCAGTTCCTGCGGCAAATTCTGCCCTGCACCGTCATACTGTCGCCGTTTTGCAGCGTGCCGCCAGTGAATTTCAGCGCGCACTTCGTATCGCAGTTTGTTCCGCTCGCAGCCGAGAAATTCCCCGAAACATTGCTCGTGAGCGCGGAATAGCTCCCGCCCGTCAGCGCCGCGTAGTCGCAGAAGAACACCATATCATTGTCGCCGTCATTGGTGAAGAAATAGTCGATTTCCAACCCCGACAGCTCAATCGCAGCGCCCGTGTTGTTGGTCAAATCAATCGCGACCTGAATCGTATTCGCGTTGCCGCTTGTCTGCTGCTGCGACAAATTAACGCGAATTCCGTTGTTCTCGCCGCTCGGTTTTGTCGGCTGATTTGACTGAGAACTGCTGCTCTGCGTGCTCGAATTAGCCGAGGACGAGCTTGACGAAGAGCTTGACGAAGAGCTTGACGAGCCGCCCGTAATCGGCTTTGTGTTCACCGCTTTACCATCGGGCTCCGTGCCGAACACCAGCGTTCCGCCCTCGTAAAGTCCCACGGAAACCGCCTTCACAAGCTCCGAGCCGTTCGTGCCTTTCAGCTCCTTATAGGACGGGTCGTTTTCGGGATTCCAGCCGGGCGCGCTCATTCTGAACTGAACTTCTTTCTTATACTCGCTCTGCCCGCCGGGATAAATCTTCACGCCAGAAAAATCAATCGAAACGTAGTAAATATTTTTCGCCTTGTTCCACTCGTAGATACCGCCGAATTTCGCGCCGTCATTGTAGTTCATCGAAACCTTAACCGCCGACGGGTCAACCTCCGACAAGTCCACGAAATAGCGCAGCTCCAGATTATCGGCAACTCTCGCGGGCCAGCCCGATTTGTTGTAAATCATCGCTTTTATCTCGGTGAAATCGCTGCCGGAAGCGTTGGTTCTGTACTCAACGTAAAGCTCCTCGCCGACCTGCTCGACCGCGCCGAAATTCTTGAGCGTCTGCCCGCCGTACTTCTTGTACATTTTTGCAAGCGCGCCCGTGAAGCCCGCGTTATAGTCGCAGGCAACCTCGTTTTTGCAGTAATCGTTGACAGTGTCGGAATAGTTATCCGACGCGTCGGGACCGCCGACAAGCGCGCCGTAAAGAACGTGGCGGTGATAATTCGGCTCGCTCATATTGTTCGCCCAAGAGCCTTGCGCGGTTCTGTGGTGAGGGTGCTCGGGCGGATTTACGCCGTAGCCGACAACATAGCTTCTGCCGCTGCTGCCGAGAGCGTAGTCAATCTGCGTTTCAAGCAGCTTCGTGTAAGCGGCTTTTTTGGCTGCGGGACACTGACCTCCGTCAACGTAAGAGCCAGCGAGAAACGCCGCGTTTGCCGCATAGCGCAGACTTCCCCAGCTGTCCAGCCACGCCAGACCTTTCGGGGAGTATGTAATGCTTTCGCCGCCTATTCCGCACCACCAGTCGAGGTTTTTCTCAAGAGCGGACTTGTATTTCGCGCCGCCCGTGAGGTTTGCGAGAAGGCAAGCCGCGCCGTAAAATTTGTTGTCCCAGCCGAGCGTCCACTTGTAATCCGGCACAAACCCGTCGAAATACTTGTCGGCTTTCGTGAGGTAACTCTTGTCGCCTGTCGCGATGTAGAGCCAGGTCGCGCTCCAAATCAGCTCATCGTAAAAGCCGCTGAACGAGCTGTAAAAGCCATTTGCCGCGGTGTAGCCCGCGTCACTTTTCGTGGAGTCGGCGAATTCAAAGAGCTGCTTCGCGTGGGTGAGGCACTTTTCCGAGTAGATCTTATCGGTATCCTTGAACACAACCGAAGCCGCTGCCAAAGCCGCCGCAGCCTCTCCGACAACCGTTGAACCGGGGCTGTTTCGGTCAACCTTGTACGCGGGGCGGTTCATCTGCATAACCTCGGCGGGTCCCCACCAAGCGTGGTCGGCGTTTCCGTCGCCGACCTGATAATAATACACGTCCGCAGACGGGTGACATTTTATAAGATAGTCGCAAATCCACTTGATATTTCCGAGCGCGTAATCGAGCTGACCGCTCTTGGTGTAAGCGTCCCTGTCCTCGTAGATACTCCACGCGAGCATTGTTGAGGTGTAAGCCATCGGGAGGTTGAACTTCACGTTGTCGCCCGCGTCGTACAGACCGCCCGTGAGGTCAAGTCCAACGTCCGCGCCGTCGTTCATTCCGCTGTCACCGCGCCAGTTGCAGCGCGCCGTTTTCTCGTCGATATCGCCGCTTCTCTGCAGCTCATAGAACAAAATCGACTTCTGAAGCGCCTCGCCGTAGTTGAAATTCCCCGTTGACTTCGTACCCTCGGTCGCGTTTCCCGTTGAAGAAGTACCGCCGCCCGTGGGCTTTGAGCCGGTCGAGGAATTGCCGGTATTTCCCGTATTTCCCGAGTTTGAGCTGTCGGAAGAGCTGTTTGATGAATTATCGCCTGTTGAGTTATCGGGAGTGCTTTGGTTTTCCGAGGAACTTTCGGGAAGATTCTCGATAATGCTGCTCCAGATACCGTCGGACGAGCTTTCACCCGAAGAGCTCTCCGGGTAATTCACGCCGCTCGAGGTACTCTCGGAGGAATTTCCGCCGATTGCATCCATACTCACATTCTCGTTCGCGGAGCAGCCCGAAACCAGCACTGCCGCCGCCAAAACCGCCGCCAAAGCCCTTTTCCCAAATCTCATAAAAACCTCCCGCTAATCAAAACAGCCAAAAAGCCGCAGAACGGCTTTTTGTAGTTATCGAAAACGCAAATCATCTTGATTGCCGGCGTCACGCCGAACCCTTTTCATCTAGGGACGATTTTTGTACCCGAAGATAACAAATCTTTTTATAACGATTTCTCAAACCGCTCAACAAACGTCCGAGCCGCCGCAATTATTTTTTCGTATTTCACATCGCCGCTGTCAACAACCGACTTGAAGAAATTGTACAGCTTTTTGTTGGTTTCGAGAGCGCACACGCGCCGCGAAACATAGTCGTGCGTTGCGCCAAGCTCGGGGTTCTCCATAATCGCAATCGCGAAATCCACGAAACGCGCCGTGTCGGTGAACTGCAGGAAATTGCAAGCCGTGACGATGCTCGCGTAAAAGTTCGGTGAAACGATAACCTCGCCGTTGCACTCAACATCGCCCGCCAGCAGGCAGTTCAGCTCCTCGTCCGAGAGCGATTTTATCGCATACGCCGACTCAACCATACTGCAGTCGGGCATTTGCTCGGCTTTTTCGAGAACGGGCAGCGGCAGAATGTTGTTGGAGATGGATTTTCTGCGAACCGTGCCGAGCTTTGCGTTAAGCGTCGCGAAATGCGGCGGCTTGTATTCGGGTCTGCCGCCGATGAGCAGCCTGAGCATATCCTTCGGGAACGCTTCAAGCGGTATCTTCACGGACGGGCTTCTGAAACCCGTTATTCCCTCATGCTCCGTAACAGCTGCGGGAGCGGGAGTTTCCGCGGGCTTTTCCTCCTCGGAAGCGTTTTCCGCGGGCGCCGCTTTTTTTACGGGAACGGCAATTTCGGTGTACGGCTCGGTGATTTTCTCGATGACCGCGCACTTGAACGGAACGTCCTTCTCAACGCAACAAACCGCGCCGTGGTGACCTTTGAGCAGCGCCGAGTGAAAGCCCGACAGATGGTAGACGATACCCTCAATCCTGCGGCCTTGAACCTGCTCCTGCGTGTGCACCAAAACCTTGGTGTTATAATAATCCAGCGATTGGGTAGGGATTAAAAAGCAGGGCTTGTAGACCTTGTCAAGACCGATTGTGCGGTTATACTCGGCGGTGCCGCGAATTTCATGGGAAATGTTGTAGCCGCCCCAGAAGAACACACCGTTTCCGTCGGTCGGGTAGTAATCGGAAACATACAGCTTGTAAATGCCGTCCTGGAGCATACTGAAGATATCGTGCAGTCCGACAGCAAGCGAGTCACCGTTGTTCAAGCGGTTGAGGCAGCCGGTGATTATCTCGTACACCTTTCTGTCGTAGCCTTGAAATCCCGGGCAAAACGACACCAGCTTATCCGCGTTTTTGTTGCCGTAGCTTGGGCAGATAAAGTCGATAATCGGCTCCGAACCTATGTAAAAAAGTCGGGTATCGTTGCTGCGGTTTCCGCTGTGGTCGGCGTGACCTGCGGTGCAGGTGCCGATTAAGCCCTCACCGTTTTTCACAGAAACGAGAAGCACGCTTTTTCCGTTTAAATCAATGGTTTCCGTTTTAATTTCCGCAGGCACTCTGTTTCACTCCCAAACAATTATTTTTGTTCCAAATTCAGCGCGATTATATCGGCAATCCCGCCAATAAACTTTTTGTCAAACGCACGCTTCGGTATATACGCAGCGGGCGTGTTGTTCTTGTAGATGATGAACATTTTGTCTGACTCGATGAAATAATCAACCTCGTCCCACGGCACCAAATCTCTGCTCTCGTAAACGCAGCTTTCACAAGCGGCAAAGCCCAGCTTGCTGACAACGAAGGTTATCGGCTGACGTGAAGCGAGGTCGCCGTCTGCAAGACTCTTAAATCTGCCTCTTGCGATAGCGTGGGCGACAATGTTGATAATCAGCGCGGCAATAGCTCCCGCAGCGACTGAAATCGGTATAAAATAAAGGATATTGTCGCGGGTTATACCGACGGTTAAATTCAAGATACCGAAGGTCACCAGCGCAATCAGCAGCGCAACCAGCCACAAAAATTTCATCAATCTGAAATTCAGCAGCATAATAAACGCAGCAGCGGTTTCCGCTTCATCAAGCAGCCCCTCGCCCGTGTAGGTGTCCTTGCCCGCCGAGCACTCGCGGTACATTGATTTAAGCGGGAAGAGGCGCTTTTCGTGCTGATAGGGGAAGCCGAATTCCTTTTGGCGGCACTCGATAATCGCGATTGCTCTCAGCTCGTCCTCAACGGTGCTGAACATTTTATACGAGATACGAAAGCTGTCCTTATCGGTCGTGAGGACAATTTCCCTGCGGGTGACGGACGCGGATTTTATCATATCCCAGCTGTAAACAACGGGCGTGGGCAAACCCATTTTGTAGATAGCAAAAACGCTCCCGATTATATATGTACAGCCCGCCTTGTCATCGCCCGCCGACACGGACTTCAAGTCGCTGAACGCCATTTTCGCAACCTCCCTGCCTATATTTTCATATTCATTATTTATTATAACATATTCTGCCAGAAAAATAAAGAGGGTTTTTAAAAATTTTTGTGCAAATTTGCGGGGAGTTTCAACTCTTGGGATTTAGGGCGAATTTTGTCGAGAAGCGGCAAAGCTGCGGAAAAACGGCTCTGCTGCGAGAAATCCACGATTTGCGGGAAATCCCGGAGCCGCTTTGCGTTCATCTGCGGGGTTTCTGCGAAACCTTTGCATTTTCGGTGGCATCGAACCACCGAAAATGCGCGGGCGCAGTCACGCGCGAAGATTGAGGTACAGACGAGCTTGTAAGCGTGACTGCGCCCGCTCTTGAGCCTGCTTTGCGGAAGGTGCGGGCGATTTTTCCGGCATCGAACCGGAAAAATCGCTTTGGTTGAGCCTGCTTGTATCTCACCGCTTTCTTTTTGGTCTGCGCGCTCTGGCGATTTCGGCGGCGTCGAGCCGCCGAAATCGCGCGTTTTTGTGAAACGTAGTTTCACAAAAACGCTTGGGGAAAACCCCGAGGGGTTTTCCCCAAGTCCACCCTTTCCTCTAGGGGAAAACTCTTCGTTTTAGAAACAACTAAAGGCGTTTCTTCCCCAAGAATCCACTTAAAGCTTGCTGTCGCATTTATCGCGGCAAGAGGCGGCACTTCGCGGTACTCGATTTCCGTTTTTCGAGAACTCCATCGGTTCACGATTGCCGCTTTGCAAAATTCCCAAACAAATACGGGAGCTTCGCCAAAAGCTCCCGCAAAAATTATCAAATTGCACCGCCTTGCAGTAGGATGCAATATAAAACCCGCCTAAAGCAGGGTGGGTAAGATCGCCCAACGTTTTCACGCTCCCGCCAACAATTCCCGAAGGAAAAGGAGGTCTGCAATCCGCCGCCGGAGTCGAAATCCCTTTTAATAAATGTTCGGATTATAACAGCACACATTCGCTAACAAGGCAGTAAAAGTGTCATCGCTTGGTATCGCGGCATCCGTGCCGCTTTTCGGGCGATGACCTTGCAACATCCTGTTGCCGGTCTGACGATTTCTCGCCAGCCTTAAATTTCTTTTTATTTTGCACCGTCGAGCTTCTCCAGCTCTTCGATTTCGTCCATATCCAGCTCGGGCATTTCCGAAAATCTCTTCAGGAACATCTCGCCCGCAGCATTGTACTCATCGTCATCGTCAACCGTTGCCAGGACAGATTCCCCGTCAACAATCTCCTCTTTCAGAACCACAAACTCCGCCGTTCCGTCTTCCTCGTCGTAATCCGCGGGAATAAGCGCGTAGTAAACGATTCCGTTAAGCTCGGCGCGGTCCACAAACTCGAAGCGCTCAACATTTCCGTCCTCGTCCTCAAGCTCCAGAATACCTTCCTCGCTGTCAACAAATGCGTTTTCGTTTTCATTCATATCAACCGCACCTC
>SFLN01000098.1 GCA_004554555.1 [Eubacterium] saphenum
TGACAGGATTTTTGCCTTTTCGGGATTTTGCTTTGCTTCGTCAAGCGCTTTTTCGTATTCATCATTTTCCGCTGCCTCGGAGTGAAGCCCGTTTCTGTCCATTTCCATATACAAATCGCCCATCATAAGCGTGTGGTTGTTGAACGGGTGGAAAACGGTGCACTCCTTCGGGGTTTGCGCCAGCAGCAGAATTGCCTTCGCGACATAATCTATCGGCGATAGCTCAAATGGCTTTTCAATCATCTCATACGGATATTTCCCGATAATCAGATTTGATTTCAGCCTTCCCATAAAGGTGTTCGTGGTGAAGTTTATCTGATATTCGCCGTCGATTTCTCTTGCGGAGAGGTTGCCGACGCGCATTATCTTTGCGTTGAAGCCGCGCGTCACCTCATCGAGAATTGCGCGCTCGGAGAGGAATTTTGACATCGTGTATTTCGACGACTCCTGCTGTCTGAAATAAAGCTGCGTTTCTTGAAGCTTTGTGACATCGCCCTGTTCACCGACAAAAATTCCGCCGATACTCATTGTAGAAACGTGGATAAGCCGCGCATTTGCACGCTTGCAGAAATCCACGGTGTTCAGCGCGCCGTAAAGGTTTACGTCCTCGATATCCGTACCCTTTGAGAAGTGCTTGACGTTCGCTGCGCAGTTTATCACCGTATCAATCTTGAACTCAAGGAACTTGTCAAACGACTTGCGGTCGGTTACGTCGCCGTTTAAAACGACAATTCTGTCGTGGTATTTCTCCTTGAGATTTTCCTCGAAGTAATAGTAGAACACGGAGTTCAGCCTTGATTCAGCGGAATTTCCTCTCTTGTCGCGGAGCATACAGTAAATCTTGCCGCTGTAACCGTGGATAAGCTCGTAGAGAATATGAATTCCGAGGTAACCCGCCGCGCCCGTGAGGAGCACATCGCCGATTTCCTGCATTTTGCCGTTTTTGAAGCAGTCGAGGTTGTTCTGAGCGAGGAGCTTGTTGATTTCGCTGTAATCAAAATTGCCCAAATCGTCAAGCTCGTTCTCCTGCGCGTCCTTATCAAACAGCTTTGCAAGCGCCGCGGGAGTGGGATTTGCGAAAACATCGCCGTAGGAAATGTTGATGCCCGCCTTGTTCGCCAGAATGACAATTCTCGTTACCGTAAGCGAGTTTCCGCCGATATCGAAGAAGCTGTCGTCGGCGTAAACCTTGTCAAGCTCCAAAACCTTTGCGAAGATATCGCAGAGCGTTTTTTCATACTTGGTTTTCGCCTCGGCACCGCTCTTTTTGCTTGCGGAAATCGGCTCTGGGAGCAGCTTTGTGTTGATTTTGCCGTTCGGCGTGAGCGGCATACTTTCAAGCTGAACATAAGCAGTCGGTATCATATAATCGGTGAGCGTTTTTTCAAGCTCGCCTCTGATAAACTCCTCGCTGAGCTGCGTTTCCGCAGTAAAATACGCGCAGATTGCGTCCGTTTTGTTCACCTTTCGGATAAGAGCAATCGCGCTCTTCACTCCGCTGACATTCGACAGGCACTTTTCAATTTCACCAAGTTCAATACGCAGCCCGCGCAGTTTAACTTGATTATCTGTTCTGCCGAGGATTACCACATCGCCGTTTTTCGTCCACTTTGCGTAGTCACCCGAGCGGTAGGTTCTCTCGCCGTTAAACTCGATGAACGCTTTTTTCGTCTGCTCGGGGAGCTTGTTGTAGCCCTTTGCAACACCAACTCCCGATATCAGAAGCTCGCCGACAACACCCACGGGAAGCAGATTTCCGTCGGTATCGACAATGTGCTCGATGTAGTTCAGAAGCGGCTTTCCGACCGATATTTCTTCTGCGTTTGTCAAATCCTTGCAGTTGGAGGAAACGGTGATTTCGGTAGGACCGTAGGTGTTGAGGATTGTCGCCGAGGTCTTTTCGCGGAGGAGCTGAAGTAGCTTGTCGGGGTATTTTTCACCGCCCGAGAGGATAACCTTGCAGTTCGTCATTGCCTCGGCAAATTCATCAAGCTCCATATATTGAAGCAGACGTGACGGAGTTGAGTTGAACACGTCAACCTTGTTTTCTTTCAGCAGCCGAGCAAGCGCGAGGGGATTGACCGTCTGTTCATCATCGGCGAAAACAAGCGTCAAGCCGTTGCAGAGGGACAGAACGGTTTCCTTGAGCGACATATCGAACGAAACGGTTGTAACCGAGCCGTAAACGCTGCCCTTGTCTATGATGTTTTTAACGTGAGTGTTGGCGTCGCTGTATGTAAGATAATTGCAAATTCCCTTGTGCCGCAGCATAACGCCTTTCGGCTTGCCCGTTGAACCGGAGGTGTAGATGAGGTAAGCCAAATCCTCGCCGCAAACGTCAATGTTCGGATTTTCGGCGTTCCCGCCCGCAAGCAGCTCGTCAGCATTCACGGTTTTGTCGTACTCGCCGAGCAAATCCTCCTCGGTTATCACAAAATCCGCTTCGCTGTCCTCGATAATGCTGTCGATACGCTCCTTCGGGTAATCGGGGCAGGTGGGGATAAACGCGCCGCCCGCTTTCAGTATACCGAAAATCGTGGTGAAAATTTTCGAGGTTCTTTCAAGCAAAACAACCGCTTTCCCGCCCTTTTTGAAGCCCTTTGCGATAAGCGAATTTGCGGTAATATTCGCAAGGCGGTCAAACTCGCGGTAGGTAAGCGTTTTGTCGCAGGCAACAAGCGCGATTTTGTCGGGAGTTTTTGCCGCCTGTTTCTCGAACATTTTGTGGAGAAGTTCATCTTCAACGGGTGAAAGCAGGGTAGAGGAGAAGCTCTTGATTTCACGGAGCTGTTCATCATCGAGCAGCGAAACGCTTCTGATTTTGCCGCTCGGGTTGCCGACAATCTGCTTAACCGCGTTCAAAATCGAGCTTGCGAGCGTCTCCATAAGCTCGCCGGAGTAAAGCGCGTCGTTATAGTGAATGACAACGCTCGGCTTGCCGTCGAGGTTTTCAATGCGGATTGAAACCTTGAATTTTGACTTTTCAAGTTCGAGAATATTTTTCTGAACCGAGTATCCGTCAATGACAAGCTCGTCGGTCACGCCGAGCTGATACTCGTACATAATGTTCGGCGCGTAGCCAAATTTCGCGCAGATTTTCGCGTAAGGATAAATCTCGTTTTCGATTGCGCCCGTAAACGCAGCCTTTGTTTTTTGAACGAAATCGAGCGCGGAAACGTCCTCGACTTCAATTCCCACGGGCAAGGTCTTGACGAACATACCGAAGCTGTCCGCAAGGCGCATATCGCTTCTGCCGTTGCTTATGGTGCTGAGGAAAACGTTTCGGCTGTTCACGAAGCGTGAAACCGCGTAGAATGAACCCGCGAGGAAAAGCTGAGCGGGAGTGACGCTGTTTTGGGCGCAGAATTCCTCGATAATCGGCATTTCAAACGGGATTGCAGCCTCGCCGCAGCCGCCGTTTTCGGGCAGTCCGCCAAGGTCGGGAGTTATCTCCGAAGCCGACTCAAAGTTCGCGAGCATTTTGTCGAAAAAGCTCTCTGCAGCGCGGTATTCCTCGCCGTTTTCAGCCTTAATCTCGTCCTCAACGTAATCAAAATAAGTGTATTCCTCGGGCTTAACCTCGCCGCTCTCGTATACCGTTTTGAGCTGAGTTAAAAGTATATTCAGCGAGCCGCCGTCGAAAATGAGGTGGTGGAAATCGAGCAGAAGATAGACATTTTCCTCGGTCTGCGCAAGCATTATTCTGAAAAGCGGCGCTTTTTGCAGATTAAACTGCTTAACAAAGTCGTTTTTCAGCTCGGAAAGCTGTTCCTCCGTGATATGTTTAACGGGAATATCAATCGCGGTATTTTCGGGATAAACCTGCTCCACGTCATCGTTTTGAGTTGAAAGGTGAGTGAAGACATAAGGGTGCGCGAGGACAACCTTCTTGACGCTCTCTGAAAGCCTGCTGACATCAACGGTTTTCGGGAATTTCAGCATTGACGGAATGTTATAAAGCGCGCTGAAAGGATTTCTCATACAGTCGAGATAAACGCCGAGCTGCGTTTTTGACAGCGGATAAGCGGACTTGTACGCATTTTGCGATTTCTGCGGCTGAACCGAGAAATTCCCGCTCAGGATGAAATCCTGTATTTCGTTTTCCAGCGAAACAACCGAAAATCCCTTCATCAGCTTCTTGACCTTCGCTTCGTAGCCAAACTGCTTGTTCAGCTCCACGGCAAGCTTGATGATAGACAGCGAGTTCATTCCCGCGCGCAAAAGGTCCTCGGAAACGGAAAAGTCATCGTGCCCGATAATTTTCGCGACAATCTCGGAAATCCTCTTTTCAAGCACAGTCAGAGGTCTTGACGGCTCGGTGCTTTCTTGTTCTTTGGACGCGGGCTTGATTTCAAGCAGCTTTCTCTTGTCAACCTTACCGTTGACCGTGAGCGGAATTTCATCTATCTGCATAGTCGCCTCGGGCACCATATAGTAAGGCTTGCGGCTCTCGATAAACTCGTTGAGCTTTGAGATGTCAATTTTTTCATCGGCGGTGATGTACGCATTTATGGACTGTCCGCCCGAGGGAAGACTGCGCGCGATAACGGCGGCGTTCTTTATACCGTCAAATTCGCGGATAACCTTTTCGACTTCCGACAGCTCAATTCTGAACCCGCGGATTTTCACCTGCCCGTCGTTTCTTCCGACAAAATCGATGTTTCCGTCGGGCAGATAACGCACGATATCGCCTGTTCTGTAAACGCGCTCATAGCCATTTTCCTCGGTGAACGGGTTCTTGATGAAAGATTTCTCGTTCTGCTCGGGGCGGTTCAGATAGCCTCTCGAAACGCCGCAGCCCGCTATCCAAAGCTCACCGGGAACGCACGGCGGCAAAATTCTGCCGTGTTTATCGACAACGTAAAGTTTGGTGTTGTCGAGCGCTTTTCCTATCGGCACACGAAGATAATTTTTGTCAACCTCAAAGGAAGTTACACAAATCGTACATTCGGTAGGACCATAAATATTGACGAAATCAAAGCTCTTCTCGGGATATGTGGGCACGAGCTTTTCACCGCCGACCGAAAGATATTTCAGGGTTTTGCAGTTTGCTTCGAGCGCAAATTGTCTGCCGACCTGCGTGGTCATAAAGCTATGGGTGATTTCGTTGTCGTTGAAGAATTTCTCCATCGCCATCAGGTCAAGACGGATATCCTCGCTTATGATATACAGCGCTGCGCCCGCCGTGAGCGTGGGGTACATATCCATCATATTCGCGTCAAAGCCGAAGCTTGCGTATGCGGCAACTCTCGACTGCGCCGTTAAATTGTAGAAATTTCTGTACCAGCTGCAGAAGGAAGCAATATTTCCGTGCTCCAGCATTACGCCTTTCGGTACGCCGGTTGAACCCGAGGTGTAAAGCAAGATAAACAAATCCTGCGGCGTGGGACTTTCGGGGATTTTCGTGCACTCGGGGAGCACAGGGATTTCGTCCAAAAGCAGAACTTTTCCGCTGTAATTCGGCACTCTGTCAAGCAGCTGTTTATCGGCAATCAGCAGCTTCGCGTCTGCGTCTTTCAGCATAAATTCAAGTCGCTCCGACGGATAAGACGGGTCAAGCGGCTGATACGCGCAGCCTGCTTTTGAAGCGCCCATCGCCGCGATAACCATATACTCGCAGCGCGGTATAAGTATCGACACAACGTCCTCTCTGCCGATGCCGAGCGATGAAATATACCCCGCAATCTTGTCGGAAATCTCGTCAACCTGCTTGTATGTATAACGCTTGTCGAGGTACACAACCGCTGTATTTTCGGGATTTTTCTCCGCCTGTTCACGGAATAAATCAACAACGGTTTTGCTCGTATCGTAGGCTTTTTCCGTCCTGTTAAAGCTGTCGATAAGGGCAAGCTGTTTGCTGTCGGCAAGGTCGATTTCGCTCAAATTTTGCTTGTTCAAGAACTCGCAAACTGCCTTTTCAAAGCAGCGCGCGAAAATCAGAATTGTATCTTCCTCGAACAAATCCACCCTGTATTCAAGCGTTGCAAAAAATCCGCCGTTTTCTCTGTACACCTCAAACGTTATCGCAGATTTGGGGTCGGTCGAGTCAATTCTCTCCACGGAAACCTGCTTGCCGCCGCAGTTTACGCTATGCAAAACGTCGCCCTGATATGTGAAAAGCACCTTCGGATTTATCTGCAAATCCGCGCAAACGTCCGCATAGGAATACAAATCGTATTTTCTGTTGTTGTCAAGCTGAACGTCGATGCCGCGAAGATATTGCGCGATATCGTCGGTTTTTTCGTTGCAGTAAACGGGAAAAGTCTTGACGAACATTCCGCAGCTATTCGCGAGTTTCGGGCTTCTGCCGTTGAAGATTGTTGAGAAGAGGCTCTCCTCTGCGCCTGCAAATTTTCCCAGAACAAACCCGAACACACCCGTGAAAAAAGCGCTTGTTTTCATTCCTTTGGCGCGGGAAAAGTTTTTGATATCGTCGGCACTGAACGCGCTGAAATCAAAGCGGATTTTCCTGACCTTGGGATTGCCTTCGTTTTTATCGCTAATCGGAACGCTTTCCAACTCCAGCCCGCTGAAAACGGATTCATAATATTTTTTCGCCTCGTCAAATTCGGGAGTTGAACGGAGCTCAAGTTCCTCCTCGGAAACATCGTTTCCGGTGAAAGACTCGGGCTCGAGCGGCTCCCCGTTCAGCACTTTATTTACATCTTCAATAAGCACACGCACGGAAAAGCCGTCAAAAATGATATGGTGAAAGTTCCAACATAGCACTACCGCACATTCCGTCTTGACGATACAGCATCTGTACAGCCTGTCGTTCAGCAAATCAAACGGCTGAACAAGCGCCTGCTTGTCAAAGTCCGCAGAGTTCATTTCCTTGACCTCAACCGCCGCGGGCTCGTCGCAAATGCTCTTGCAGACGTTTCCGTTTTCATCAAAACTGAGGCGGGATTTGAGATAAGGGTGATTGTCGATTGCCTTTTCAACGGCTGCTTTCAGTTTTTCGGCATCGGTGTCCTTGTCAAACAGAAAATTTCGTGCGACAGCATACGCCGTGCTTTTTGGATTTTGCGCAAAGTCAACGTAAATTCCGTACTCCGTTTTTGACAGAACAGTCTTTTTTTGATTATTCATTTTAAGCACCTCTTATCAAATTTTAATTATCAGCCTGTTGAAGCCGAGAACGCTTGAATACTCAACGCTTTTCGAGATAGACTTAACCACCTCGATATCCGAGG
>SFLN01000008.1 GCA_004554555.1 [Eubacterium] saphenum
GAGATTAACAAAGCGTTGGAGAGTTTAATGGAACAGCGATACAAAGCGATATTTACGCTGCCTGCGGTGAGGTTTGCGCCGTTTTTGGCGGCGGGAATGTACGCGCGATTTTCGGGAAATAACGTCAGCGCGGCTGCCGACAAGTTTTCGCTTTAAAGCGATAAACGGCAGATTTTGAAGGAATTTTTGGGATTAGCAAAACGTTGGAGAGTTTATGGAACAGCGATACAAAGCGATATTTACGCTGCCTGCGGTGAGGTTTGCGCCGTTTCTGGCGGCGGGAATATACGCGCGATTTTCGGGAAATAACGTCCGCGCGGCTTGCCGACAAGTTTCTGCTTTAAAGCGATAAACGGCGGATTTTCACGGGATTTTTGAGATTAACAAAGCGTTGGAGAGTTTAATGGAACAGCGATACAAAGCGATATTTACGCTGCCTGCGGTGAGGTTTGCGCCGTTTTTGGCGGCGGGAATGGCGCGGGGCTTGTGCTGATGACGCTTCACGTCAATTTTTACTTCAAGCCGATTTTGTCATACGCGGGGAAAACCGTCCGCGCGGAGTTTACGGTCGGGGAAATTCTCGGCAATTCCGAGAACCGAGCCGAGTTTGTCGGCAGGCTGAACCTCGGCGGACTTTCCGCAAACGTGCGGTTAACGGGCGAGCGGCTTGTCGAGGAGGGCGGCGTCTGCGAGGCGACAATTTCGCTTGACACTGCCGATTCGCAGTACTTCACGCAAAATCTTGCAAAGGGAATTTTGCTTTCGGGGGAAATCGAGGAATTTCACTCGGTTCAGCCCGCGAAGCCGAGCTTTTTCACGGCAATCGGCGCGGTTCGTCGGGAGCTTTCGGCGGCGCTTCGCGAGAACGTGCAGGGCGAGAGCGGCGAGATTGCAATGGCGATTTTGTTCGGTAAAGACGAATTTTTGTCGCAGACGTTCTCGGAGCAGGTGAAAATAAGCGGTATTGCGCATTATACTGCGGTTTCGGGAGCGCATTTTGCGATACTGGCGGCGGTTTTGCTGCAAATAATCCCGCAAAATCGGCGAAAGCTGAAATCGGTGTTGTCGATTTTGACGGCAGCGGCAGCGGTCGTGTTTTTCGGGGCAACCGCGTCCGTTATGCGAGCCTCGGCGATGTTCATCATCACGGCAATCGCGCCGCTTTTCCGCCGCCGCTCCGAAACCCTGAACACGCTTTGTCTTGCGGTTTCGGCGCTGCTTTTGATATCACCTGGCGCGGTTCTCGATATCGGCTTCGCGATGTCGGTTTTGGGCGTATTTGGAGCGGGAGTTGTTGCGCCGAAAATCTCGGAAAAGCTTTGCGAGCTGCTCCCCGATAAAGCGAAATTCCTCTCGGCACCCGTCAAAGCGCTCTGCGCCTCGTTTTGCGCGCTCGTCTGTACCGCGCCGATAAGCGTCGCCGTGTTCAAGGGAGTATCGCTCTGCGCGGTGTTGACATCGCTTTTGGTAATGCCGCTGATGGCGGTTGGAATGACGTTTATGCTGCTGCTCGGGATAACGGGGAGCGGCGTGATTTCCGTGCCGATTGAACTCGCGATGCGCGCGGTATCGGTTATTGTGAAATTTTTCGGAAAAGCCCGAGGAATGTACCTCTCGCTTGACTTCGCGGGAGCGTGGATTTTGGCAGCAGTCTGCGCGGTTTTGCTCACGGTCGGCGCATTCGGCACGTTCAAGACAATGCGCCGCTGCTTCGAGGGAACGGCAGTCGCGGTGCTTGCTTCAATGCTGATTTCGCTGTACACCGTGGAAAACCGCAGAGAAATGCGCTTTGTCGGCAATTGGTACACAAACGCGGCGATTGCTTTTCAAGGACGGGAAGCGGTTGTGTTCGTTTCGGGAAGCGGTTCGGGGCTTGCCGATGACATTTCACGCTGTCTGCGGGAGCGCGGTGCGGTGAGGATAAGCGTTCTGGCAGCATTTGAGGCGGATTACAGCGGCGCGCTGTCGCTGAAGGAGCTGACGGAAATGGTTGAAACGGGCGGGATTTTCACGAGCGAAATTGCGCAAAGTGTGTTGAAAAACGCGGAAATTGTCGAGAACCCCGCGCGGCTCTCGCTGAACGGCATTACAATCGCGTGCGCGAAGGCAAGCGACCGCGAAACCGCAGCCGATTTTGTCCTTTTCCACGGCAACTCCAAGCGCACGGAAAACTCGGCGGGAACGGCAATTTACTTCGCGAACTCAACTCGCGTTCTCCCCGAAAACGCCGTGAATATCCGCGCAAATCGGGACTTTTCCGCGCCGCTTGACGGGGAAGAGCTGCGCGTGAAAATCGAGAAATCACCTTGATTTTTTGAGAAACCGCGCGAAATCCCGAGCAGCAGCCGTTCCCGAGAACCCGCGAGTTTCGCGAAATAAAGCCGAAAAACGGCTTGACTTTTGGCTGAATATGTGCTATAATGTCAAGGTTGAAAAGAATACAGCGTTTTGTGGCGCGTGCGGCGATGAACCGTGCGAGCTGAACAAGAGAACCGTGTGAAATCCACGGACGGTACCGCCGCCGTAAGCGTCTTGGCAAATCCCGCGTCTGCGGAATGAAAATTAGTCACTGGGCAACCGGGAAGGCTGATTTGCCTTACATACGCGAGTCGGAAGACCTACAAAACGTTTTTTTAGCGAGTTTTGCGATTTACAAAACCCGCGTCTTTGCTGTGGAAAAACGGCCGCGGCGTTCCTTTTTGAGGAATGTCGCGGCTTTTTATTTTATCAAATTCAAAGGAGAACTAAAATGGAACAGAAATCAAAAGTCAGCAAAAAGGGCATCATAATCGCGGTTATCGCGCTTGTGGTTGTGGCGGGAGTGTTCTGTGGGATTTACTTTTTCCTGCTGCCCAAAACCTCGCAGGGTGCAAAAACGTACACGCTCACGGTTGTCCACGCGGACAAGAGCAACAAGAATTTCACCTATCACACCGATGAAGAATATCTCGGCGCTGCCCTCAAGAACGAAAAGATTATCTCGGGCACCGAGAGCGAGTTTGGCTTGATGGTTGAGGTTGTTGACGGGGAAGAGGCAATCTGGGACAAAAACCACGCTTACTGGGCGTTTTACATCGGCAACGAGTACGCGAACACGGGCGTTGACGCAACTCCCGTAAACGACGGCGACAGCTTCAAGCTGGAGTACACCCTTGCGAGCTGAGAAAAGGCTGCTGCTCAGCGAAATCGCGCTGTTTGGGGTGTTGGGCGGGCTGACGTTCGCGCTTCAGGTGGCGATGAGCGGTCTGCCGAACATTGAGCCGGTGTCGCTTCTGGTGATGGTTTTCGCGGTAGTTTTCGGGAAGAAGAGCCTGTATTCGGTGTACGTTTATGTACTGCTGGACATTTTGCTGTTCGGGATAGGCATTTGGAACATCTACTACCTTTACATCTGGGCAATTCTGGCATTTGTGGCGATTGCGTTCCGGAAAAACGAGAACCCGCTTTTGTGGGCGGTGATTTCGGGCGCGTTCGGGCTGCTTTTCGGCGCGTTTTGCGCCCCCGTGGACATTTTCATCGGCGGTTTTGGCTACGCTGCGGGAAAGTGGGTTTCGGGGATACCGTTTGACCTGCTTCACTGCGCGGGGAATTTCGTGCTGGCGCTGGTGCTTTTTGTACCGCTGAGGAAACTGTTGGAGAAGCTGTACAGGCGAATGAAGGCAATTCACTGACATCGGGATTTCCCGACAATCTTTATCTTGTGAACCCGCTTTACAGCGCGCTTTTCGGGCAGTTTTCACCAAATCTCGGAGAAACCGCAGGCTTCGGCATTTTGAACAAAATCTCACGCAATTTCTTCGGCTTTTCACCGCTGAGCCAATGCCGAAAAAGTGCCCAAAACAATGCAAAAAAAGCGCCAAATCTCGCTTGTTTCACGAGATTTGGCGCTTGTGTTTTTGGGGTAAGCTGTTGTGCAAATTGTACAAAACGGAGCGATTTACTGCGACAGCTTTCGCTTCACGATGTTAAAGCACGCGAAAAACGCGGGTATCAGGAAGCAGTCTGCGAGAACCCAAGCCGCCGGATTTGCGAAGCAAACCGCGTCATAGCCGAACGTTGGTACGAAACAAATTGCGACAACTCCGCGCGCGACCAGCTCAAACACGCCCGCGTACAGCGCAATCTGCGACGAGCCCATGCCTTGAATCATGAAGCGCACGATGTTCACGAGCGCAAGAGGGATATAAAACAGCGCGTTGTAGATGAGGAACTGCTGCGATAGTCTGATGATTTCGGCGGCATTTTCTGCGGTTTCGGGGTCGCTTGTGTTGATGAACATTGCCGAGAGGTTTCCTCCGAAAAAGAACGCGATAACCAGCGCTATCAGCGACCAGCCTACGCCAAGCAGAATGCAGTCAAACAAGCCGCGCTTGAGGCGGTCGAGCTTGCCTGCACCTACGTTTTGACCGCCGAAGGTTGCCATGGTGCTGCCCATCGCGTCGAACGGACAGCACATAAACTGCCCGACCTTGTTTCCTGCGGTAACGGCGGCGATTGCCACCGAGCCAAGCCCGTTCACGGCGGCTTGGAGGAGAATTGTGCCGATTGCCGTAATCGAGTACTGCAAGCCCATCGGCAGCCCCACCGCGCAAAGTCTGCCGATATAATACGGGCGGGGTTTGAGGTCATCGCGGCTGATGTGGAGCAGCTCAAACCGTTTGATGATGAAAATCAGGCACAAAATTCCCGAAACGAGCTGCGAGATAACCGTAGCCCACGCCGCTCCCGCAACGCCCATTTGCAGCACGACAATCATAAATACATCAAGCGCAACGTTGAGCAGACTTGAGCCGACAAGGAAATAGACGGGGGTTTTCGAGTCGCCGAGCGAGCGGATAAAGCCTGAGAGAATGTTGTACAAAAACGTCACGGGTATCCCGAGGAAGATTACGAAAATGTAGTCGCGCGCGGGTGTAAAAACGTTTTCGGGGGTGTTCATCCACTCGAGAATGTTTGAGCAAAGCAGGCAGGTTGCCGTGGTGAGAACGGCGGCGAAAGCTGCGGCAATCCAGATAGTGTTCCCGACAAATTTTTTGAGCGCGTCGAAATCCTTTGAGCCGAATTTTTGTGCCACGGGAATTGCAAAACCCGCGCAAACGCCTATCACGAAGCCCATTACGAGGAAGTTCACCGAGCCTGTCGAGCCGACGCCGGCGAGGTCGTTGATACCGAGGAACTGCCCGACAATAATCGTATCAACCATATTGTAGAACTGCTGAAACAGCAGCCCGAACAGCAGCGGCAGCATAAACCCCAAAATCAGTTTCATCGGCTTGCCCTGCGTTAAATCGCGAACTGCGCTTTTCGCCATAAAATCACCCCACTGAATTTTTCCTTTTTCTCCGTTTTTTGAAAACTTTTCTTATTATAGCACAATTTTTTTAAAATTCAAGGTGTTTTGTAAAATTCGCTTTTTTGCAGAAAAATTTATAACAAATTCGATTGTTGTATTGAATTTTGCATAACTCCAGTTTGAAATTAAACGATTTTTGGTGAAATGCATTTTTTGCCGTTGAAATGCCTTGACAAATCTCGAATTATATTGTATAATGAAAGATAATCTATATAGGTGTTTTCACACATTTTTGTAATCGTTTACACGACGCTTTTGGTGATTTTACACAATTTTTTGTTGAAATTGCAGATTGGCAAGCGTGAAAATTGCCGTAGATGAAATTTGAGTAAGGTGTGGATTTGGGGAGTTAGTATGGAAAATAATTACAGCGGCGAGATAACCGTTACAAGTAATTTGTTTTTGAAGCTGGCGGACGACGGTTTTCTGAAGTTCACGGGGCTTGATATGAACGCTTCCGTGGCGTCCGTCTTTGCCGAGGAGGACGTTTCCGTTATCAAAAATGCCTTCAAAAAAACCTCGGGCGGCGATTATTCCGTAATGCTGTCCCTTCGTCGAAGCGACGGGGTTTTCTGCGCGTGCCTTGCGTCATTCCACGTCTTTTTTGAGGGCTGTGAAATGCTTCTGCGCATCAAAATCGCGGATTTGTCCGAGCTGCGCGCTGCCAAAAACGAGCTGAAAACCTTGAAGAACGTTGCGGACGCGTATTTCGACATTCTGGGCTGCGTTCTGCTTAAATACGAGCGCAAAAAGCAGCTTCTCGAAATCTTTTACATAAACGACAACCGCCGCCGGGTGCTGTTCAAGGGCACCCTTGACGAATGGCAGGAGGATTTGCTCAGCCGCAAGGTTTCCCCTGAAAATGCAAAGGAGTTCAAAGAACTTTGCGGTGATATCGCAGCGGCTAGGAAGAATTTCCGTCACGCTGTGAAAATTCACGGCTTTATGGGCGGCTCGGACTGCGATGAATGTGTGTTCTCGTGCCGCTTTGTGGGCGGTGACGCGGGCGACGACACGGTTGTCGGCTGCATAGAAATCGGCGGGAACAAGATGCAGGGGCTTATCATCGACCCGATGAACGACAAAGACGTTTTCCTCGATATGCTCAACAAGCGCGCCGTTATCGAGCAGGCGAACAGGATTATGTCCAGCCCCGACACCAAGTGCAGCTATTTTATCTTGCTTGACCTCGACAATTTCAAGACGGTGAACGACACCTACGGGCATATTGTCGGCGACGAGGTGCTCATCACGTTCACCAAAATCATCAACGAAAACCTTGACAGCCGCGGTATTGTCGGGCGAATGGGCGGCGATGAAATTCTCATCGTGACCGAAACCATAGCCGACCAAACGGAGCTTAGAAATATGCTGCGTTCAATCAGAACGACGGTTGAGTGGACGTTCAAGAACGACCCGCGCGAGCTGAACGTGACGTGTTCAATCGGCGTGTGCGCGTTCCCCGATAACGGAAGAGATTTCACCAAGCTGTATTCGCTTGCGGACAAAATGCTGTACATAGCCAAGTCCAAGGGCAAAAACCGCTACATAATCTACACGCCTGAGCTGCACGATTCGCAGCTTGAGCCGGTCGGCTCGGTGCCGAAGAACGTGAAGAATTTTGCCTCGGACAAAATCGGCATTATGCACCGCCTTGTGGACAAGTACCTCATTCGCCACACCTACAACAACGCGAAAATTTTCTCGGAAATCGGCGAGGCGTTTGCGCTGAGCGAAATACTGATGATTTACGAGGATTTCACGGTTGCGTTTCAGTGGACGCCGGAGGGGATTTACTCGGATATCGGGAAAATCGCGCATTTCAAGCCGGACGATATGTTTGGTTCGCTTTTCAACAATGACAATCTGCTGGTGCTCGACGGGCTTTACAAGCTGGACGGGAAGTGCCCCGACGTTGAGGCGTGTCTGGAGGAGAAGGGCGTGAAATCGGCGCTGTTTTATCGGATTGACCGCGCGGGGAAGTTTTCGGGGTACGTTATGTTCGCGAAGAAAATGCAGCGGCAGATGTGGTCCGAGTACGAGATTTTGGCGCTTTCCACGGCAGCGAAGGTGTTTGATGTTTCGATGCGCGTATAAAAACAAAGCCCGGCTTGCGTCGGGCTTTTTGCATTTCTGATACACTTCACGCGAAGCCGCGAAAAACGCAACAGCAAGAGTTTCCCCTTGAGGAAAAGGGTTTGGGGAAACCTCCGAGTGGTGTTCCCCAAGCAACTTTTCCGACATCGAGTCGGAAAAGTTGCGCGCTTTTTTGAGAAACGGAGTTTCTCAAAAAAGCGCGATTTCGGCGGCTCGACGCCGCCGAAATCGCAAGAGAGCGCGCCAATCGCAGAGCAAGCACCGAGGTAAAGGCAGGCTCAAATCGCGTGTGCAGTCACGCGAACGACCCTGTCAAATTCACGCTGTACGGGCGTGACTGCACACGCGCAATTTCGGCGGTTCGATGCCGACGAAATTGCACTGGTTTCGCAGAAACCCCGTTTTGTTTGCATAGCCTGCCGGAAGTTCCCGCGAAGCCGGTTCTGTTCGCGGGAAATCCGGTGAACGCAGAGAGCTGCGATTATCCAACAAAGTCAACGACATAACCAAACGTTCCCGAAAATCACCGCCGCACCGATTTTGGACTACAAAAAACCGCGCAGCTCTTAACTACGCGTCTGGGATTATGACAAAATGGATTTTTGCTTGCGGGCACGAAAAATGCCCCTAGAAGAAACTAGGGGCGAAAAGGGTGCAGCGTCACGCTGCTGGCGACCCGGAAGAGACTCGAACTCTCGACCTCCGCCGTGACAGGGCGGCGTTCTAACCAACTGAACTACCGGGCCATATTGCGCCCGCTTTTGCAGGCACGGCTTAAAAAGTTGGTGGAAGTTGAGGGGCTCGAACCCCCGACCCTCTGCTTGTAAGGCAGACGCTCTCCCAGCTGAGCTAAACTTCCACATTGCTTTTCAGCGACTATTATATTATACACGTTTCGCGCTGAAAAGTCAAGCATTTTTTTAAAAAAACTTAATTTTTCGCGTCTTTCAGCATTTTCAACATATCTTGCGCTGAAAAAACGTACTTTTTATTGCAAAAGTGACAACAAACCTCGGTTTCTTTTTGCTCGTCAATCAGCTTTTGTATCTCGTCCTTGCCGAGAGAAACCAGAATTTGCTCGGTTTTTTCGCGCGAGCAGCCGCAGAAATACTCGCATTCCCAGCTGTCCAGAATTTCCGCGCCAAGCCCCGAAAGCGCGGTCATCGCGATGTGCTCGGGGGTGAGATGCTTTTCCAGCATTTGGGAAATGTCGTCCATATTCTGCAAATTGCGCTCGAGAATTTCAACCGCCTTGTCCGAAACCGGCGGCACAATCTGCACCATAAACCCTGCCGCCGCCTCGATTTGAGCGCGTTCACCGAACGAAATTCCCAGCGCGACAACCGTCGGGAGCTGCTCGCTAATCGCGTAGTAGGACGTGATGTCCTCGGCGATGTTGCCCGAAATCAGCGGCACCTGCCCGCAGTACGGCTCTTTCAGCTCCATATCCTTGATGACCGTGAGCGAGCCGTCGCAGCCTACTGCCGTCTCCACGTCAAGCGTGCCGTCGGGTTTTGCGGGAAGGTTCACGAGTGGGTTAGTGACGCTGCACTTCACATTCCCGCGGTAATCAGAAACCGCCGTGAGCGTGCCGCAGGGCCCGCCGCCGTTTACACGCAGGGTGAGCTCGTCGTCTTCGTATTTCAGCATCGCGCCCATCATTGCCGCAGCTGTTGCCAAGCGCCCGAGCGCCGCCGTTACCACGGGCGTTGAGCCGTGCAGCCGCGCGATTTCGCGGACAATATCAGTCGAGTCAAGCGCCGCGCAAAGCACGCTGCCGTCCTCGGAGAGTGTTCTAACAATTTTTCCCATATCTTCACCTTTTGTTAATATTGCTGAATTTTTGCGCGCTTTTTTGGCGTAAACAACAATTTTCGCACTTCGCCAACCGATTTGGCTTATCACCAACGTGCTGTCGAACGAACGGATTTGTTGTTTTTGCCGAAATTTCGCGTGTTAATCAGCGCTTTTTTGTCACAAACAACAATTTCTCGCTGCTCTCGGAGGGCGTGTTAAACGTGAGATAATCGTAGATTTCGACCACCTCAAACCCGCTTTTCTCCAGCATTTTCCGCATCTCGTCAACCGGCAGCGCAATCTCCCGAAAGCTCTCGCCGCCGCGCGTGTAGGAGCCGTCCTCTTCCTCGAAGAAAATGTCGAGGTCAATAGAAACGCCGTTGTCCTCGGGCGAAAACTCGTTCTGCCACACGCAGTAAGCCCCGTCCACATCGTACACAAACGTGTTGTTGGCTAAGATTTCGCGGTGCTTGAAAATCGTGTTCACGTCGAAAACAAACGCGCCGCCGTGCTTCAGATTTGCCGCCGCGCCCGCAAAACAAGCCGCGATTTCCGCCGCGCTTTCCAGATGGTTTATGCTGTCAAGCGTTGAAATCACCGCGTCAACCTCTTCGCCAAGCTCGGTTCCTACCATATCCTGGCAAATCCACTGCACCTCGTTCGATTTTTCTGCCGCAATCGCCAGCATCTCCGACGACGCGTCCTGCCCGATTACGTCAAAACCGCGCTTTGCAAGCCGAATTGTGAGGTTTCCCGTTCCGCAGCCCATATCCAACAGCCGCCGTCCGTTTGTGATTTTGCACAAAATCTTAGTATAATATTCGGCGATTTCATCATACGGCACGTTTTCTGTCAACAGGTCATAAACCGCCGCAAAATCGCCGTAGCCGCGCTCCTCGCTCTCGTCACACATTGTTCTTTATCCTGTCGAGCACGATTTCATAGCCGCCCGCCGTTTGATAGGTAAGCGTTTTGTTCACGCGGGATATTGTCGCGGTGGACGCGCCCGTTTCGGTCACGATTTTGTTGTAAACCGCGCCCTCGTTCAGCATTACCGCAACGCTCAGCCTTTGCGTCATCGCGTCAAGCTCCTGCGGGGTGCACAAGTCCTCCAAAAACGCTTCGCACTCCTCCTCGGTTTTCAGCGACAGCAGCGCCTTGTACAAAATATCCATATTATGCTTACTTTTTTTCATAACTTTTCCTCCCTAAAGTTTTGACTGCGGCTATACCGCGCAAAGTCTTTACCCACCAATTGCGTGGTGCAGCTCTGGTATACTTGTTAATATTTTAACATAATAAAGCTAAAAAGTCAAGTGCTTTGTGAAACATTATGTTGCGTATTTCCAAATAAAGTTAAAAAAATACAGAAAATGGGAAACACCGAAATCATTGTTTCTGTTATCTAGTATATCGATATGTTATATTATTTTTAGGGAGGAGGAGTCACCAAAACAACTGCTATGATGGAGTGTGAAAAAATGTGGCGAATTGTTGAAGCAGATGTCTACGTCGAAGGGGAAACGGCAAGGAGCTACGGAATCGGCAGCGAAAATATCGAGATAATCGATATTTCAACTCACAAAGATGAAATAAGTGAGTTTGTGTCGCTGCTCAACAGGCTTGGCGCTTCGGAAGCGCACGCATACGAGTTGGTTGAAGATTTTTTGGGAAGATGACACCGAATTATAACGATAAAGACGCCGCCTGAAAAGGGCGGCGTCGGTCTGTTTGCCTGCAAAACCTTTGGTTCAACGTCATCAAGCCAATACAGCTTGTCGCCCTCCGGCACGCAGTTCTGATAATAACGAAAAATGTGCAGCTCTTTATTAACAACGTGTATCCCCGCAGCCAAAGTTTCCCTCTCGGGAACATACTGCCCCAAGCGATTTTGCATATTGCTTTCATCAAAAATTTCCGACATTATTTCTCCTTTTGAAAAACCGCCGTCTTGTCGCGGGAGTTGAAAAGCTCTTGAACCAAGACGGCGGTATATTTCGTTAAATTATGCGTTCTTCGACTTGATGTACTCGTCCATTGCCTTCGCGGCGGTCTTTCCTGCGCCCATTGCGAGAATAACCGTAGCAGCGCCCGTTACCGCGTCGCCGCCCGCAAAAACGCCCTCGCGTGACGTCTGTCCAACCTCATCGGCAACAAAACAGCCGTGCTTGTTGGTTTCGAGACCTTTTGTGGTGTTGCGGATAAGCGGGTTCGGGGAAGTGCCGATGGACATAACCACGCAGTCAACATCGAGGACAAACTCGCTGTCCTTCTTCTCGACAGGTCTTCTTCTGCCGGAAGCGTCCGGCTCGCCGAGCTCCATTTCAATGCACTTCATTCCGGTAACAAACTTGTGCTCATCGCCGAGAATTTCCACGGGATTGTTGAGCGTCTTGAAGATAATGCCCTCTTCCATTGCGTGCTCGACTTCCTCTTTACGCGCAGGCATTTCCTCCAAACCGCGGCGATATACGATATAAACGTTCTCTGCACCAAGACGCTTCGCGCAGCGTGCCGCGTCCATCGCAACGTTTCCGCCGCCGACAACCGCAACGCTTGAATTCTTCTTAATCGGCGTATCCGAGCCTTCCTTGTACGCTTTCATCAGGTTTACTCTTGTGAGGAACTCGTTTGCGGAGTACACACCCTTGAGGTTCTCGCCGGGAATGTTCATAAATCTCGGCAAGCCCGCGCCCGAACCGATGAAAATTGCTTCAAAACCTTGCTCGAAAAGCTCGTCAACCTCGATTGTCTTTCCGATAACAACGTTTGTTTCGATTTTAACGCCGAGCGCCTTCAGATTTTCAACCTCGTGAGCAACAATTGCCTTGGGCAGTCTGAACTCGGGGATACCGTAAACCAGAACGCCGCCCGCGAGGTGCAGAGCCTCGAAAACGGTTACGTCATAGCCCATTTTCGCGAGGTCGCCCGCGCAGGTAAGTCCCGAAGGACCTGCGCCGATAACCGCGCACTTGTGACCGTTCTTCTCGGGAGCTTTCGGAGCTTCGGTGCAGTTTTTATTGTGCCAGTCGGCAACAAAGCGCTCCAAACGACCGATTGCGACAGGCTCGCCCTTGATGCCGCGCACGCACTTGCTCTCGCACTGCGTTTCCTGAGGACAAACGCGTCCGCAGACAGCGGGCAGGGAGCTGCTCTTGGAAATTATCTGGTAAGCGCCCTCAAAGTCCTTTTCGCGGATTTTCGCGATGAACTCGGGGATATCGATGGAAACGGGACAGCCGCCCACGCAAGGCTTGTTCTTGCAGTTAAGGCAGCGGTTTGCCTCGTCCACAGCCTGCT
Organism: [Eubacterium] saphenum; assembly: GCA_004554555.1. Lineage (GTDB taxonomy): Bacteria > Bacillota > Clostridia > Oscillospirales > Ruminococcaceae > CAG-115. The sequence continues at coordinate 12,548 of SFLN01000008.1, forward strand.
CCTCGGAATAGCCGAGCGCAACCTCAGAGAAATTCTTGTTGCGGACGTTCGGCTCCTGAGCGGGCATTTCGTTCTTTTTTAAGCTCATATTCGGCATTTCACTTTACCCCCTTGAAGAGATTGCAGACTTCCTCGCGCTTTGCCTGTTCAAATTCACGGTACATCGAGCCGCGCTCAAGCGCCTCGTCAAAGTCAACGAGATGACCGTCAAAATCGGGTCCGTCAACGCACGCGAACTTTGTTTCACCGCCGACAGTAAGACGGCAGCCGCCGCACATTCCCGTTCCGTCAATCATAATCGGGTTCATCGAAACGACCGTTTTTATGCCGTACTCTTTGGTCAATTTGCACACAAACTTCATCATAATAACAGGGCCAATCGCGATAACCTCATCGTACTGATTTCCCTCGTCGATAAGCGCCTTGAGCGCGTCGGTGACAAGTCCCTTCGTGCCGTAGGAGCCGTCGTCGGTCATAATTTTGAGAACGTTGGAAGCCGCGTTAAACTCGTCCTCGAGGATAACCAAATCCTTGTTTCTGAAGCCGACAATCGAGTGTACCTCGCAGCCGCAGTCGTGCAGCTTTTTCGCCACGGGATAAGCAATCGCGCAGCCCACGCCGCCGCCGACAACCGCGACCTTTTTCAAGCCCTCGGTTTCGGTTGCCTTGCCCAAAGGTCCAACGAAATCCTGTATGTACTCGCCCTCGTTTTTGTGGTTAAGCAGCTCGGTTGTTGCGCCGACAATCTGGAAAATAATGGTTACCGTGCCCTTTTCACGGTCATAATCCGCAACGGTAAGCGGAATTCTCTCGCCGTTCTCATCAACGCGCAGAATGATAAACTGCCCCGGCTCAGCCTTTTTGGCAACCAGCGGCGCGTCAATTTCCATAAGCGTAACTGTGGGATTAAGTTCTTTTTTGCGTAAAATCTTATACATTTTTATGCTCCTTTCACAGAATACAAATTAATTATACCATATTTTATCGAATTTTTCAATACTTTTTTACATTCAAAATCGGCAAATGCTACAAATGAATTAAAAATCTTTGGTTAATTTTTTACAAAAAAACTCTTGACAAATTATTAAATATGCCTTATAATGTGGAATATCCAACAATTTTGACAACGGAGGTGACTGCTTTGGAGGAGAACACGGGTTTGGGGATAAGGCTCCGCAAGCTGAACAACTCCATTCGGCGCTATCTCGACCACAATTCCGTGATAATGCGCGAGCTCGACAACCTCACCTGCTCGAACAAGTGGATTATGGGCTACCTGTTTGACGCGGAGGAAGAGGGAAGAGATGTCTTCCAGCGTGATTTAGAGCAGAATTTTGGGATTACGCGCTCTACGGTATCAAAGGTGCTGACGCTGCTGGAGAAAAAGGAGCTTATCCGACGTGAAAGCGTTTCCCATGACGCGCGGCTCAAGAAGCTTGTCCTCACGGAAAAGTCCCGCGAAATCGGCAGGGAAATGCGCCGCGAGGGCGATGAGATGGATAAAAGGCTCAGAAGCGGCTTTTCGGCAGAGGAAATCGCGCTTATGTGCAGCTTTATCCAACGAATGCAAAACAACATAAATTCCGCTTATGCTCCGGAAAAAATTCACCCGAAAGGAGATATACAATGATAAAAACCTTGGCAAAATGCGTGCGGCAGGCAAAGCTCCCCGCAATCATAACGCCGATTTTCGTGCTGCTGGAGTCGTTTATCGAGGTTTCCATTCCAACGGTTATGGCAAAGCTGATTGACGAGGGAATTACTCTCGGCAATATGGACGCGGTTGTGAAATACGGGCTTATTCTTATGGTACAGACGCTTTTGGCAATGTTCTTCGGCGTGACTGCGGGCTACACTGCTTCGCGCGCTTCTTCGTACTTTTCGAGAAACGTTCGCCACGATATGTTCTACAATATCCAGAATTTCAGCTTCTCGAACATCGACAAATTCTCGCCGGCAAGCCTTGTCACGCGTCTTACAACCGACGTCACAAACGTTCAGTCGTCGTTTCAGATGCTCACGAGAATTGTGTTCAGAGCGCCCGCAATGCTGATTTTCGCGTGTGTTTTCTCGTTCAGAGCCGACAGCGAGCTTGCGATGACGTTTATTTATGTAATACCGTTTTTGGCGATAATTCTTGCGCTTATCGTCAAGATTGCGTTCCCGATTTTCAGAAAGGTTTTCACAACCTACGATGACCTCAACAACGTTGTCGAGGAAAATCTTCGCGGTATTCGCGTTGTGAAGAGCTTTGTCCGCGAGGAACACGAAAAGGAAAAGTTCGGGAAAATCTCGCAGAAAATCTACGGGCTGTTCACCAAAGCGGAGAAAACCGTTGCGTTTAACGCGCCCGCGATGCAGATTTCCGTTTACACCTGCGTTATTCTGATATCGTGGCTCGGCGCGCAGGCTGTTGTGGCAAGCGGCAACAACGAGGCTTTCGGTCTTACCACGGGCAGCCTTATGTCGCTTTTCACCTACACCATGCAAATTCTGATGAGCCTTATGATGCTTTCGATGATTTTCGTTATGCTCACGATGTCCAAGGCGAGCGCAGACCGCGTTTGCGAGGTCTTGAACGAAAAGAGCGACATCAACGACGGCGAGCGCAATCTCACCGAAATCAAGGACGGCTCGATTGAATTCAGAAACGTTTGCTTCAAGTACTTCAAAACCGCCGAGAACAACGCTCTCGACCACATCAACCTCACCATAAAAAGCGGTGAAACCGTTGGTATAATCGGCGGCACGGGCTCTTCAAAATCCACGCTCGTGCAGATGATACCGCGCCTTTACGACACCATCGAGGGCGAGGTTCTTGTCGGCGGCGAGAATGTTCGCGACTATAATCTCGAGGCGCTGCGAAACAATGTCGCGATGGTTCTTCAGAAGAACGTTTTGTTCTCGGGAACGATTGCCGAGAATATCCGCTGGGGCAACGAAAACGCAACCGATGAAGAGGTCGAACAGGTCTGCAAATCAGCCTGCGCCGATGATTTCATTCAGGCGATGCCCGACAAGTACAACACCTATATAGAACAGGGCGGAACAAACGTTTCCGGCGGTCAGAAACAGCGTTTGTGCATTGCGCGCGCGCTGCTCAAAAAGCCGAAAATTCTCATTCTCGATGACTCAACCTCCGCGGTTGACACGAAAACAGACGCGATGATTAGAAAATCGTTCAAAGAGGACATTCCCGACACCACGAAAATCATCATCGCGCAGCGTGTTTCCTCGGTTTGCGAGGCGGACAAGATTATCATAATGGACAACGGTAAAATCGCAGATATGGGAACTCACGACGAGCTTTACGCGAGAAGCCCCATCTACCGCGAGATTTACGACAGCCAGACAAAGGGGGCGAGCGACGATGAGTAATATGCCTATGGGTCACGGAAAGCCGCCGAAGGGCGCGCGCGTTCCGATGAAATTTGATATGAAGGTTATAAAGCGGCTTTTGAGCTATATGAAGCCGTTCCGTAAGCAGCTGATTGTTGTGGCGGTGTGCATTGTCGTAAGCTCGATTGCAAGCGTTTCCTCATCGCTGTTCATCAAAACGCTTATTGATGACAACATTATGCCGATTGTCGAGGCAACGGCAGGCGGCGCGCTCGCCGACTACTCGGGGCTTATCCGCACGCTTATTTTAATGGGAAGCCTGTTCTTGATGGGTGCGTTGTGCGCGCTGGTTCAGTCGAGGGTTATGGCAACGGTTTCGCAGGGTATCCTGAAAACAATCCGTGACGATATGTTCTCGCACATGCAGACCTTGCCGATTAAGTACTTCGACACCCACACCCACGGTGATGTTATGAGCTTTTACACCAACGACGCGGACGCTATGCAGCAAATGCTCTCGCAGTCGCTTCCACAATTTCTCTCGTCCGGAATAACCGTAATCGCGGTGTTCTGCTCGATGCTGAGTCTGTCGCTCTGGCTTACGCTTGCGGTTGTGGCATTTTTGGTGCTGATTATGTTAATCACCACAAAGGTTGCGGGAAAATCGGGAACTTTCTTCATTCGTCAGCAAAAGTCAATGGCAAACCTCAACGGCTATGTCGAGGAAATGATTAACGGACAGCGCGTTGTCAAGCTGTTCTGCCGCGAGGAAAAGGCAAAGGAGGAGTTTGACGAGCGCAATTTCGAGCTTTCCGAGAACGTCTGCAAGGCGAACGCTTTCGCGAATATTCTGATGCCGATAAACAACTGTATGGGTTATCTGCTGTACGTTATTCTCGCGATTTTCGGCGGATTTCTTGCGATAAACCACGCGACAAACGTTGCGTGCTTCTCGGTGAACGTGCTCACGCTCGGCGCAATCGCGTCCTTCCTCCAGCTCTCGCGCAGCTTTATCGGGCCTATCGGACAGGTTTCGCAGCAGCTCAACTCCGTTGCTATGGCAATGGCGGGCGCGGGGAGAATTTTCAACCTGCTCGATGAAAAGAGCGAAGCCGATGACGGATATGTTACGCTGGTCAACGCGAAGTACGATGAAAACGGCAGCCTTACCGAAACAAACGAGCGCACGCATCTCTGGGCTTGGAAGCACCCGCATTCCGACGGCACGCTCACCTATACCGAGTTAAAGGGAAATGTGGTTCTCGACGATGTGGACTTTGGATATGTGCCGGAGAAACCGGTTTTGCACAATATTGATATCTACGCTGAGCCGGGACAGAAGATTGCGTTTGTCGGAGCAACGGGCGCGGGCAAAACCACGATTACCAATCTTATCAACCGTTTCTACGACATCGATGACGGAAAAATCCGCTATGACGGAATAAACATCAACAAAATTAAGAAAGCGGATTTGCGGCGGTCGCTGGGCGTGGTTTTGCAGGACGTGAATTTGTTCACGGGAACGGTTATGGACAATCTGCGCTACGGAAAGCCGGACGCGACCGATGAGGAGTGCATTGCTGCGGCGAAGCTGGCAAACGCGGACGGGTTTATCAGAATGTTGTCCGACGGGTACAACACGGTTCTGAAGGGTGACGGAAGCGGTCTTTCACAAGGTCAGCGGCAGCTGATTTCGATTGCGAGAGCGGCGGTTGCGGACCCGCCTGTGATGATTTTGGACGAGGCGACGAGTTCGATTGATACGCGAACCGAGGCGATTGTGCAGAAGGGAATGGACGCGCTGATGAAGGGGAGAACGGTGTTTGTTATCGCGCACAGGCTGTCCACGGTTAAGAATTCGGACGTGATTATGGTGCTTGACCACGGTAGGATTATAGAGCGGGGCTCGCATGAGAAGCTGATTGCTGAGAAGGGGCAGTACTATCGGCTTTATACGGGCGCGTTTGAGCTGGAATAAGCGCAATGCGGGAGTTTACACCGCGAAGCGAAAAAAGTCTTTTTGGAGTTCCAAGAACCTTTTTCTTCAGAAAAAGGTTCTTGGCCGCCGGAGGCACTGGAGCGAAGCGTAAAAATCCAAAAAAGGACGATTGAAGAAACTAATCGTCTACAAACCGACTTGAAATCCGGTAAGCAACCATTGCCAATTTTTCGGGTTTAACACCCGAAAAATCGCAAACCCCATTTCGCAAACCTAACCTTAACGAAGAAACTCGGAGTTAATGCCCCGAGTTTTTTTCTTATTCAAAGTCCGATTTATGGGAGAGATTTCGGTGTATGCCGAGTTTTACCGTTGGAAATGCTTTGTGGAAGGCGCGGGCGATTTTTCGGGCATCGAACCCGAAAAATCGCTTGGGGAACACCCCTCGGGGTTTTCCCCAAACCCTATTCCTCTGGGGGAAAAACTCTTGTTTTTCCCCCAGACCCCCTTTAGCGCTTGCTGACGCGTTTTGCCGCGCTTCGCGCGGAGTGCGCGGCTTCGCCGCGAGTGCCTCCGGCGGCTTAAACCCTTTTTCTGAAGAAAAAGGGTTTAAGAATCCCAAAAAGACTTTAAGCGCTTCGCGGTTCACGGTCACAAAAAGCAAAATCCCCCGCCTTTTCAGACGGGGCAATTTTCAGTTCCCGATAAACTCCTTAATCAACGAATTCTCCGGCACAAATCCTCGTTCAACCGGCTCGAGCAGCTTCAAAAAATACTCGATATCCTCATAGTCCCCGTAATCCGCATAATGCGGCGACTCAGCCGCCAAATCCGGCAGCAAAATATCACGGTAAACCAGCGGCTCGTACTCAATAAACGTATCAATATCAAAATCCGCGCGGTTTTTGTACGGCATTATGTAGAGATTTTCCCCGCGCTCAACCGACTTGAAAAACTCAAACGTCTCGGTTATACTGCGCCCACGGAACAGCTTGTCGCGCATAAGTCTGCGCATCAGGCGGATTTTCGACGGGTGAAGCAGCTTGTCGCCATCGGAAATTCTTGTTCTCACGCTGACGTAAACGCAGGTCGTGAAATCCTCGGAATTCCCCGTCACAAGCGGGTTCAGCGCGTGTATTCCTTCGAGAATTACAAGCTCGCCGTCGCTTCGCGTAAGCGGCATTCCGGGAACACGCTCCTGTTTCGCAAAATCAAACGCGGGAATGTCGATTTTCTCGCCCTTGAAGAGCATTTCGAGATGTTTCTTGAACAGCGGTATATCCAGCCGCAGCGGGCTTTCAAAGTCAATGTTGCCGTTTTCATCGCGGGCAGCTTCGTTTTCGTGCATCGGCAGAAAATAGTTGTCCATCGAAATCGTGTGCGCCTTGCAGCCGTAGCTTTCAAGCAGCGCGGCAATTCGATGCGCGGAGGTTGTTTTCCCCGAACCCGACGGTCCCGACAGGAGCACCACGGGTCGCTCTTTTCTGCGCTCGAAAATACACCGCGCGGCGTGTTCAATCTGCTCGGCGTACACCTTTTCGCCGTCCGCAACAAGCTGCGCGGGCGTTTTTGCGGCGTTGTTAAGCTGTTCGATTGGGATACATTTCATAAAAATGCTGCCTTTCAAAATTATTTGCTGCGCCGAAAATGCGCTGAAATTCAATAAAATCGAGTATTTTTGCCGATTTCAATCAGCGTTACCGAGCGAAATTACCGCTCAAAATTGTCAAAATCGCGTTCAATTAACGAGCGTTCGCCGAGTGCTGCCGCAACTATCGCTCCAGGAAAATCCGCTTAAACTCGCCGAAATCGCTTGAATAAGCAAGCGCGAACATTGCCCGCATCGCCGCGTATTCCGAGGTCATTTTCCCCGCATCGATTATCGGGTACTTCTCGACAAGTCGGCTTCCGACCTCGTACAGCCGAAGGTTGCTCCCGCCGCGCAGAACCTGCGTTGACATTATGACGTAAACGCCGCGCGAAATCAGCGTTTCCAGCCACTTTTCCCAGCCGCCGTACATTGGCAGCCCGCCCGTGCCGAAGCCCAAAATAATAACCGCGCGCGTTTCACTGCGGATAAGCGGCGGGGAAATCCCCGGAATGATAAATATCACTTCAACGCTTTCGTCAAGCGATTGGTAAAAGCGCGCTGCTCCGCTGAACGAGAAAATCGGCTCGGTGAACGTAATTCCGCGCTCGTCAAAACAGGCGATTGGCGGGAAATTCACGCTTTCAAAAGCATTTCTCGCGGTGCTGTGGATTTTGGAAACGTGCCTTCCGTCAAAAGCAAATTTTCCGAAAACCACGCAAACCCCGCAAGCGCGCGTATCTGCTGCAAACAAAATCGCGTTTTTAAGATTTCTCTGCGCGTCGGAGTTTTCCGCGCTCATCGGGAGCATACTCCCCGTGAGTACAACCGGCTTTTCGCTGTTTTGGATAAGGCAGGAAAGCGCCGCGGCTGCGTAGCCGAGCGTGTCCGTGCCGTGGGTTATCACAAAGCCGTCAAATTGCCCAAAGTTGTCGCGGACAAGCACCGCAAGCTGCGTCCATTCCCTCGGCGACATATCCGTGCTGTCGCGGCAAAACGGCGAAATGCTTGTTATCTCCACATTCTCGGGCAACACGCCGAGCTGCTCCAGAAGCCGTTTCGCGCCGCTTTCGGGAGAACGGTTTTCATCGGTATCGGGGCAGGCGATTGTCCCGCCCGTTGTTATCAGCAGAATTTTTCTCAATTTATCTCGGCTCAACGATAAACTTCATCGCCGTGCGTTCCTCATCGTCGATAACGACAGTCGTGAACGCGGGAATACAAATCAAATCCACGCCGACAAGCGCCATATAGCTTCTTGCAATCGCGATTGACTTAACCGCCTGATTTGCCGCGCCCGCGCCGACCGCCTGAACCTCAACCTCGCGGTTTTCGCGGATAACCGCCGCAATTGCTCCTGCAACCGATTTTGGTACCGAATGTGCCGAAACCTTTACTACTTCCATTTTAATCACCGTTTGAAACTTTTATGTTTCACCTTTCCATTTTAATATTTATATAGTATTATGCTGAAGTTTTTATACTCTTCTGCAAAAACGTTCGATTGAAACGCATTTCCCGCTCTTCACGTCAACGTCAAGGCAAACTCCGCTCACCAGGCACTCGCCGCCTGCGAAAACGTGTTTTTTATGACGATAGGTGAGGAATTTTTCTATAATTATATCCTTGTCAACGCCGAGAACCGAGTCCGCCGGTCCCGTCATACCAACGTCCGTTATATAACCCGTGCCGTCGATAAGCTGCTCGTCGGCGGTCTGAACGTGCGTGTGTGTTCCGAGAACCGCCGTCACCTTTCCCGCAAGGAAAAAGCCCATCGCGCGCTTTTCGGAGGTTGCCTCGGCGTGAAAATCCACGATAACAACACGCGCGTCAATGCCGTTCAACAGTTCCTGCGCGCACTTAAACGGGTTGTCGCAGGGCTGCATAAACGCGGTTCCGATGAGGTTCAAAACGCAGACCTTGAAGCTCCCGAAATCCAGCTCACAGACTCCCTTTCCCGCAAGCTCCGTTCCGAAATTCGCGGGACGTATCAGCCTGTCGCAGCGGTCAAATTCCTCGAAAATTTCGTACTTGTTGAACGCGTGGTTGCCTGTTGTGATAACGTCCGCGCCCGCGTCAAAAATCGCCTGCTCGGAGCGCTTGTCGATACCGTTTCCCTCGGCGCTGTTTTCGCCGTTTACGATAACAAGCTCCGCTTTATAATCGTTCTTGATTTTGAACAGCTCTTTCGCGAGCGCCTCGCAGCCGTTTTTCCCGACAACATCGCCGATAAAAACTATTTTCATCAGCGGAAGATAACCTGGTCGTTGCTTGCGCCCACGCCGATTATCGTAATCGGGCAGCCGCAAAGCTCTTCAAGACGGGTGATATACGCGCGGCACTTCTCGGGCAATTCCTCGAATGTGCGGCAGCCGGACAAATCTCCGTCATAGCCCTCGATTTCCTCGTAAATCGGTGTGCAGTCGGCAAGCTCCTCGAGAGTCACAGGGAAGTCCTTGAGCACCGTTCCGTCCGATTTTTTATAGGCAACGCAAACCTTGAGCGTGCCGATACCGCTGAGCGTGTCGAACTTGTTGATAGCAAGCGCGGTCAAGCCGTTTACACGAACAGCGTGGCGCATAATAACCGCGTCAAACCAGCCTGTTCTTCTCGGTCTGCCGGTTGTTGTGCCGAACTCGCCGCCGCGGTTTCTGATAAGGTCGCCGAGGTCATCGTTCAGCTCGGTCGGGAAAGGACCGTTGCCAACTCTAGTGGTGTAGCTCTTTCCAACGCCGATAACCTCGTCAATCAGCTTCGGTCCAACACCCGTTCCCACGCAAGCGCCGCCCGCAATCGGGTGAGAGGACGTTACAAAGGGATACGTTCCGAAATCGATATCGAGAAGCGTTGCCTGCGCGCCCTCAAAAAGCACGGTTTTGCCTTCGTTGTAAGCCTCAAATGCGATAACCGAGCCGTCTGCCTCGTATTTTGCAAGCTGCTCGCCGTAAGCCTTGTACTCTTCGTAAATCGCGTCAAGGTCAAGCGGCTGTCCGCCGTACACCTTCTCAATCATCAGATTGTTCAGCTCACCGGTGTTCTTAACCAGCTTTTTCAGGCACTCGGGGCGGCACAAATCGTACATTCTGATGCCGACGCGTCTTGCCTTGTCGGTGTAGCACGGACCGATACCGCGGCCGGTTGTGCCGACGTTAACGCCAGACTGCTTTGCCTTGAACTCCTCCTCGAGCTTGTCAAGCTCTCTGTGCCACGGCATAATGATATCAGCGCGCGCGTCGATTTTGAGGTTGTCGCAGGTTACGCCGCGCTTGTTCATCTCGGAGATTTCGCCCAAAAGCACCTTCGGGTCAACGACAACGCCGCTTCCGATAAGGCAGGTTGTCTTCGGGTACAGAATGCCCGACGGCAGAAGGTGGAGCTTGTACACCTCGTCGCCGTGAACGACGGTGTGACCTGCGTTGTTTCCGCCGCTCGAACGGACAACCAAGTCCGCTTTCTTCGCCATAATATCGATGATTTTGCCCTTGCCCTCGTCGCCCCACTGGGTTCCGACAATAACGCTTGAAGCCATAACTAAAACCCTTCCTTATTATGTGAATTTCAGTCTGTCGATAAAGGCACATCTGCCCCGCCAGCCTGTACTTTTATATTACTTGATAATCTTTCCGCGCTGATTTCCGCCCTTGTCCTTGTCCTTCAGGTTGAGCGGCTCTTCCTTGCCGCCGAGGTCGGTGAACACGTTGTCCTCAACGTAATCGGGAATTTCGGGATTTTTCTCGCCGGTCTTCTCGTAGTAAGGGTTGATGAGCACCTTTTGAATTGTCGGGTAACAGCAGAAGAACGAGATAAAGCTCAGCCACGCAAACGGCACAATCGGCGTGAGGAACACCACGAACAGCCAGAAAAACCAAATCAGCGCTGCATAGCCGAAAAAGCACGCAAAGGTGATGATATCGCCGATGGGGTTGAGGAACACCAGCAAAAGCGAGTTCCTCACAATCTGCCCGAGCTTCAAATCCAGCGCGACAATCTGCGGGTAGATGTAAAAGCTCATCATCATCACAAGCGCCACTCCCACAAGGCACAAAACGTAAAGCACGGTTGTGGTTGTGTCCATTTCGGGGCGGTTTGTGTTGCTGTAATAGAGGATTGCGAAAACGCCCAGCGCGATTGCTCCCACGTCAAGCAGTCCTATCGGAAGCGCCTGCTTGAAGTTCTTCTTGAACTCCTGCTTGAAGTCGTGGAAAATGAACTGCGGCCTTTCAAGGTAAAAATTCCTCATAATCGCCGTCATCGCCGCGGTTGCGGGACCGATTGTCACGACAGGCAGGCAGAAAACGAAGTAAATCAGATTTATCTGAAAGAATTTCCAAAACTTGCTGAAAAACAGCTCCCAGAACCGAAAGAACGGCTTTTTTTGCCCTGCGGTTTTGGAAACGCCGCTGCCCGCGACGCCGTTGTTGTAAAACAAACCCATTGTATCATTCCTTAATCTTTTTAATCGAGAGTTATGTCAGGTACGGCTGAACGAAAATTCCCGCAATCATTCCCAAAGCGAGAATTATCGCCGCAACACGGCAGATTTTCATAAGTCTTTCGCGTTTCTTGTCATTCACCGAAATCACTCCCGAATACAAAAACATTATACACCAAACTGCCTCATTCTGTCAAGGGGCTTTTGCCGGTTACGCAGTCAAAGCCGTTTGAACTTACCGCGTAAATTTTCCCGCCCGCGGCAAATGCCCGCGTGAAGCCTGTCTTGTCATCGTAGAGCGTTTTCAAGCCCTCGTTTTTGCCAAAGACAACGTACTGCGCAACTACGGAAACTCCGTCAAAATACTCGAAAGCCGCGCCGCAGGAATCGTCCGCAAAGGCGGTTGTTTCAGCACCCTTCAGCACAAGCGTTTTCAGCTCGTCGTCGGAGAACGCTTTCCGATATGTCCCGAGAACCTTCGCCGCGCCGTCTTCCTTTTTATAATAGGTAATCGTAAGCCCGCCGTCAACGCTGAACAGCGCCGCGTTGTCGCCCGACACGATGCCGTTTGTTTTCGTGAGTTTAACGGCAGAAGGCTCTGCGAGGTTTGTGCAGTCAAATGCCGAGAAGAAACCGTCCTTGTTGCCGACAAGCAGGTTTTTGTCCATAACCTTCAGCTTTTCCGCGTTTTCGGCAAAGTTTGAAAGCGCGCATTTCGCGGTGAAATCGGCATTTCTGAGGTTCGCGTTTTCACCCTCGAGAGTTACCGCGAAGTCCTTTCCGAACGCAGCGGCAGTGATTTTCTCGCACTTTTTCGCGGAAAGAGTATCCTTGAAATCAATCAGCAAGCCGTATTCCTTGTCCTCGGTTTTGCCGTTGAGGGCGGCTCTGAAATCGGCGCTCGCAGAAACGGGGTTTCCGAGAACAGCCTTTGCTGCGGAATTTTCGCCGCTTGCGAGAGTGTACTCCGCGCAGACCGCGAACGAACAGCCGTCCGTGCCGCTTAAAGCAACGTTTTCTGCAGTGAGCGGCTTCTTCTCGTCCTTGCCGAGGCACGGGAGGTAAACGTCCGTATCATCGGTCGAGAAAGTCCGCGAGTACTTCGGAACGTAAACCGAGCCGAGAGAGATTTTCCCGTCCTCAAGCGAAAGATCGGTGAGAATTCCGTCTTGTCGAACGGTGAACAGCGTTGTGCCGTTCTGGATTTTCATATACCCGCACTCGTTTTCGCCCTTATCGCCCGAGAACACGCAGTAAAGCGCGCCGTCCTGCTCAAAAGCGGTGACAAACTCGGTTTTCGCGGGGGGCGTTATATATTTCGCGGAGCTTAGCATTGTCCCGTCAAAGCTCTCTGCGGAAATCTTCTCGCTTGTTATCGTGTAGACATTTTTGTCGTCGGAGAAGCTGGTCGCGCCGTTCTTGTTTATCAGCAAATCGCCGAAAATCTCGCAGCTGTCGGAGTACTCGCAGATGTTGTCGCCGCCCATAATTTTCGCATTGTAGGACTTGTAAATCTGCGAGAAAATATCTTCATTCTGCTCGGCGAAAAAGATTTCGGGAGCTTTCTGCGTGAACCTCGCCGCCGCAACGGAAAGCACCGTGAGCGCCGCCGCTCCGACTGCTCCCGCAACAAGCGCTTTTATGTGGTATTTTTTCGGGGTACGGCGGATTTTGCGGGAAAGCTCGTCGTCGTAATCCTCGTATTCTTCGTCCTCGTCGTAATCTTCCTCGTCAAGCGGCTCGTTGTCATCTTCATCGGGCAGCTCTCTTGCGGGAACCTGCTTCGCGGATTTTTTGAAAAGCGTCTGGTCGATATGAACCAGCGACGAGGTATCGTCAAAATTCTCGTCCTCGTAATCCTCGTCCGCGCTGATTTCAGCTTCCTCGGCGCTTATCTCGTCAATTTCTTCCTCGTCCTCATAGCTGTCCTCATCGCCGATATCATCGTTTTGGGGAGCAGCTTTCTGCATACCCGCGAGAATTTTCGTCACCGAAAGCGTTCCCGTGGGCAATGCACCAACGCTTTTTGCGACAGGTTCTTCCGATTCCTCTTCATATTCATATTCATCGGCTTCGGGCGCGGAGCTTTGCGCTTCATCGCGCTCTGCCTGCTTGTTTTCCTTTATAATATCGAAAATCTTTGAAAAATCCGATGTAAGCCCGTCAACGCTCCGCGCGGACTGCTCGGGTTCTTCGTCATAAGCGATTTCCGCGTTGTCGAGCGAGGGAGCTTCGGGCTCCTCGGAAGCGATTTCGGGGAGCTTTTCGTGTTCCTCCTCATCATCGCCGTGATAGGACATTTCCCGCTCGAGCAGCCGAACCTGTTCAAGAACCTCGGCAAGCGAAGGCTCGTCAAAATCCTCGTCATCTTCGTCCGCGTTTTCCTCGGGAGCGGCTTCGGGCTGAACGGCATTTTCAAGCTCTTCAACGGGAATTTGCTCGGGATTTTCCTCAATTTTCTCCTCGGCTTCTTCAACCGCCTCCGAGGTTTTTTCAAGACGGATTGTAAGGGTTTGCTCCCAGATTTGGCGCGCGGTGTACAGCATTATCGTGTAGTCCTGCGAGGTAAGTCCGGAGCTTTCGAGGGTGAGAATGAGGTTTTGGAGGTTCATCGCGGGGTTTCGCTTTACCTTTTCCACGCACGCCGCGGGCGCGTCACACGCTTCGAGCAGGTACTGGAAATCCGCAGAACCGATACCGAGCGCTCTCAGACGATTGAGGAAAGTGAACGCGTCAAGCTCGGGCAATTCCGCCGTATCGTCCATAAGATATTCGATTATATTCTGCGGAATGACGTTTTCCGGCACAACCTTTCGCCGCATTTCCGCTCGCATTTCCTCACAAGTCATTTTTTCACCCCTGATTTTCCCCGTTAATCTTCTATCCCAAGCGTTTGCTTCGCTTTGTTAATTCTTTTTCTGACGCCGCCGACGGTCATTCCTGTAAACGCAGCTGTTTCCTCAAGAGAAAACCTCCCGCCGACGTGTATTACAACAAGCAGTCTTTCGATATCCGGCAGCTTGAAAAGCATTTTTTTGAGCGCGGGCTGTTTGCCTTTAAGTTCATCGTCAGAGTACTCCTTGAAGAACATCTTAATCCTCGCGCAGAGCGTTCTCATCATAAAGACACGAAACTGCGCCTCGTTTCTCAGCCTTGCCGCGGAGTTGAAGCCGTCGCGCGCCGCGCCCGTAACCGCTTCGATTGCGTCATCGTCGTTTTTGAGCGAGTAGAACGCGGTGTAGTACATATCGCGGTAAACGCTCTCGTAGAGCTTGGAAAAAGCCTTTGCGTCGCCGTTTGCGGACATTGAAATAAGCTGCTTGTACTCTCTTTTATCCATAAAAACCTCGGTTAAATTCTTCGTTGGCAGTCAAAACACGTCAAGTTTTCGGCAAACAGCGCCGGTTTAATCCTCGTTGTTGGCAATCGAAATTCCAAGCTCGGCGAGCTGTTCCTCGGAAACCGTGCCGGGCGCTTCGCTCATAAGCTCGGATGCGTTCTGAACCTTCGGGAACGCGATTACGTCACGCAGGCTGTCGCAGCCGCACATCAGCATCGCAAGGCGGTCAAGACCGATTCCCGCGCCGCCGTGAGGAGGAGCTGCGTACTTGTAAGCGTCAACGAGGAAGCCGAATTTCAGCTGAATTTCCTCGTCGGTCATTCCGAGCATCTCGAACATTTTCTGCTGAAGCTCGGGGTTGTTTATTCTGATAGAGCCCGAGAGCAGCTCCACGCCGTTCAGCACAAGGTCGTAGCACTTTGCGCGAACGCGTCCCTTGTCGCTGTCGAGGTAGGGGATATGCTCTTCGAGGGGCATTGTAAACGGGTGGTGCATTGCCGCCCATTCGCCCTTTTCTTCGTCAAATTCAAAGAACGGGAACTCGGTTATCCACACGAAATTCCACTTCTCGGGGATAATGTCGAGCTGCTTTGCGACTTTCAGACGCAGCGCGCCGAGCGTCGGTAGCACAACCTTGTCCTTATCCGCGACAATAAGCGCAGCGTCGCCCTTTTCACAGTCGAGAGCTGCGAGGATTTTCTCGAGCTCGCCCTCTTTCATAAACTTGCCGAACGAGCAAGCGGGCGCGTCGTCAACCCAGCGAACGTAAGCCAGACCTTTTGCGCCGATACCCTTTACAAACTCGGTGAGCTTGTCCATTTCCTTGCGGGAGAGCTTCTCCGCGCCGTTTTTTGCAACGATACCGCGAACCGAGCCGCCGTTTTCGAGCGCGCTCTTGAACACAACAAAATCGCTGTCCTTAACGGTTTCCGAGATATCGGTGATTTCCATCTCAAAGCGCGTATCGGGCTTGTCCGAGCCGTATCTGTTCATCGCTTCGTCATAGGTCAGACGGGGGAGCGGAGTTTCGATATCAACGTTCAGGATTTCCTTGTAAAGACGCTTTATAAAGCCCTCAAGGCACTCCAAGATATCATCGGTGTCCACAAAGGACATCTCGAGGTCGATTTGGGTGAACTCGGGCTGTCTGTCGGCGCGCAAATCCTCATCGCGGAAGCAGCGCGCAAGCTGAATATAACGGTCAAAGCCCGAAATCATCAGCAGCTGCTTGTACATCTGCGGCGACTGCGGGAGCGCGTAGAACTTGCCGTTGTGGATACGCGAGGGGACGATATAGTCGCGCGCACCCTCGGGCGTTGACTTAATCATCATCGGCGTTTCGATTTCAAGGAAGCCGTTCTCGTAGAAATAATCGCGCGCGCACTTTGCGATTTTGTGGCGCATAATCAGATTGTCCTGAAGCGGCTTTCTTCTGAGGTCGAGATAGCGGTATTTAAGGCGAAGCTCTTCGTTTGTCTTGGAGTTGCTGACGATCTCAAAAGGCGGCGTCTGCGCTTTGGAGAGGATACGCAAATCTGTCGGGAGAATTTCAACATTTCCCGTCTTAATCTCGCTGTTCACGCTTTCACGCGCGCGAACCGTGCCCTTAACCATAAGCACGTCCTCAGAGCGCACGGATTCAGCCTTTTCAAAAATGCTTTTTTCGGTGGTTTCATCAAAGGTGAGCTGAACGATACCGGTTCTGTCGCGCAGGTCGATGAAGATAATTCCGCCCTTGTCGCGGACGCGCGCAACCCAGCCGCCGACAACGACTTCTCCCGCATCCAGCGTAACTTCATTGCAGTAACAGGTTCTCTTTAAACCTTTCATTGTATCCATAAATTTACCTCTTTTAATATCCCTTGTGGGTTTATTTTTTTACATATCAAGTTATTATAACATTTTTTCACGAAATTTTCAAGGGGATAAAGTAAAAAAATAGGTGAAAATGACGGTTGCCCCATTGACAAAATAAAATCGGTGTGATATAATCAAATCAGGATTTATCCTACTAAACAAAACAAATTCATTCGGGAGGATTATTATGAAATCACTTTGGAGAAAAATCGCCTTTATTTCGGCTTGGGTTATTCTTGTTCTCGGAACCGTCGGAGCGATTGTCGGCGCGGTTCAGGCAAGAAGCTTTGCTGTATTCTGCCAGCTGTTTATACCCGCTTCGTTCTATTTCGTTATTCTGATGGCTTATCTTGAGCATACTAACAACATTGAAATGCGCGTTGACCAGAACTATCGCAGAAAGAACAATCTGCCGCAGCTTCCCGAGAGCGCTTACACAAATCTGCCGTTCACTTCTGCACCGTCTGTTCCCGCTGCTCCTTATCAGCAGCCCGTTCAGCCGCAGTATCAGCAGCCGGTTCAGTTCCAGCAGCCCGCTCCCGTTCAGCAGCCTGCTCCTGCACCCGTTCAGCAGCCTGCTCCCGCTCCCGTACAGCAGCCCGCGCCCGCAGTTGAGGCTCAGCCGTGGACTTGCACAAACTGCGGTACCGTAAACAACGCAACCGCAAACTTCTGCAAGGGCTGCGGAAACAAGAAGGGCTAATCTACATATTATAATAAAAGAAAATCCCTCGGTATCGGGGGATTTTTTGCGTTATTTTTTGATGAGCGAAATTGCAAGAAAGCCGCTTGCGGACAAAAGAGGGAGATTGCAGACATAGATTTACGCAGTACCCGCGGCTTTCGTTCGTTTCGTGCTTGTGCACTAGAGTTTCGCCTAAAGTCGAAACTCTTTACAAATAAAACGCAGAAGAGGACGGGAGAAAAGTCATCTTCGGGTGAAAAATCGCCCCTAGCACAAACTAGGGGCGAAAAGGGTCCAGCGTCACGCTGGTGGCGTCGCAGAGAGGATTCGAACCTCCGGCCTGCCGCTTAGGAGGCGGCCGCTCTATCCTGCTGAGCTACAGCGACATTTAACTCATATATTATAGCAAATCCCGCCCGAAAAATCAAGGCGAAAAAGCTAATCTTGTGCAAAAGTTATAAAAAGGCGCAAAAAATGCGTTAAGTTTATACAAAATGCATATTGACGAAACACATCAAAACGTGCTATATTATTAAATGAAAAACAAAAAAGTTCAAAAACGCTGAAACTTTTTTGAAAAACTCCGCGACTACGGTTATGCAAGCGGAAAAATTTCCGAGAAAATTTTGAAACAGGTGAAACTTTTCCCGGAAACCCCGCGACTACCATAACAAGCGGAGAAAAATCCGTTTAATACATCCGAGTGCCCGATAACTCAGAGATGTTTTAAAAAA
>SFLN01000099.1 GCA_004554555.1 [Eubacterium] saphenum
GATTTCACAAAGGACGAGGAAACCTACAAGAAAATTTTCGCTATCCTCAAAAAGATGGATATCAAACATTTCTTCTACATAGGCGGAAACGACTCGATGGACACCATCGACAAGCTCTCAAAATACGCCGATATCATCAAGAGCGACATCACGTTCATCGGTATCCCCAAAACTATCGACAACGATTTGGTCAACACCGACCACACCCCCGGCTACGGCTCGGCGGCAAAATATATCGCGTCCGCGATGAAGGAGATTATCCGCGACGCCAACACCTACGCAACCGACGCGGTTACCATCGTTGAAATTATGGGACGCGACGCGGGCTGGCTCACCTGCGCGTCTACCCTTTCGCGCTCCGAGGACTGCGCGGGTCCCGATATAATCTGCGTTCCCGAAACCGTTTTCGAGTACGACACGTTCATCAGAAAAATCGAGGAAGTTCGCAAAACCAAGAACAAGAAGGGCGTTATCATCGCGGTTTCCGAGGGAATTCGGTTCGCGGACGGAACCTACGTCTGCGAGGCAAGCCGCAAAAATATCACTCAGGACGCGTTCGGTCACAAGCAGCTCGGCGGTACGGCGCTTTATCTCGCGGATTTTGTCGGCGGTGAGCTTGGAATCAAGACAAGAGGTATCGTTTTCGCAACGCTCCAGCGCTGCGCTTCTCACCTTGTTTCACGCCGCGATATCACCGAGGCATTCTCTGTCGGCGCGGACGGCGTGCAGCTTGCGCTCAACGGTCAGACCGGCAAAATGGTGACTATCGAGCGAATTTCCAACAACCCTTATCAGGTTAAGACCGCTTCCTGCCCTGCTTCAACTGTTGCAAATATGGAAAAGAAAGTGCCGCTTGAGTGGCTCGTGAACGAGAACACCTACGTTTCAAAGGAGTTCTTCGAGTACGCGCGCCCGCTT
Organism: [Eubacterium] saphenum; assembly: GCA_004554555.1. Lineage (GTDB taxonomy): Bacteria > Bacillota > Clostridia > Oscillospirales > Ruminococcaceae > CAG-115. The sequence continues at coordinate 919 of SFLN01000099.1, forward strand.
ATCATCGGTGAGCTTTCGCCGTTTATGGTTGACGGTCTGCCGCGCCATTTGTTCATCGATTAACCCAAGATGTACAGCAGGCGGCTTGTTTAACGTCTAAGTGATTAACAAAATATTGAAGGCAAGAGCTTGCAAAACAGGTTCTTGACTTTTGTTTTGAAAAGAATAATATTTTTGAAATTATGTAAAATATACTTGACAATATTCTAAAAATATGTTACAATCAAGCTGAGGTGAGGATATGGCGAAAAATCTTAAAATGAAAGCTGCGCGCGCTGCCCTTGACTTATCGCAGGACGAGCTTGCGCGAAAAATCGGCGTAACGCGGCAGACTATTTCCGCTGTCGAAAACGGCGACTACAACCCCACAATCAACCTTTGCATAGCCATTTGCCGCGCTCTCGGCAAAACGCTTGACGAACTTTTTTGGGAGGAATTGAAATGAGTTTGAAATCTTTTGACAACTTTTGCGCGAAAATGGTCAACAACGAGCCGCTTTCTCAAAAGGAAATTCTCGACGAGCGGCAGAAAATTACCCGCCAGAAAATAACGCTTCAGGCGGCTATAATGTTCGCGATAATGTGCGTCGCAAACACTTTAATTATGGATTTTGGCTTGAAATGGAGCGAATCTTACGCCGCGCCGATGATGTGGTTTTATATCGCAAGCGTTATCTTCTGGCTGGTTGCAAATTCCGTTAAAGGCTCGCTTTTCGGTATCGAGGGCACTATTCACGTCAAGCGAAACGGCTTCGTGTTCATATTTATCTCAGTGGTTGACGGTTTAAGCTTGATTTTTGACGAGAAAGAATTGGTTGTGCTGAAAGACGGAGTGCTCTCAAACAGATTTATGATGTTAATTATGCTCGTAATGGCGCTTATACTCGGAATTATCTCGTTTATTCTCGCTTACCGCTATAACAGAAAGCAGAAATCTCAAGATGATTGAATAATTCCCAAATTTCTTCCAGCTATACCATTATAATATATAACACAAATATTTTTATAAATCCGAAAAAAATTTGATAATGTGGTTGAAAAAATCGTCTTTTTGTGTTATAATATTGTCAAGTATGTTGAAAAGGAGAAGTTGAAATGGCTACAAAATACATATTTGTCACAGGCGGCGTTGTTTCGGGACTTGGAAAGGGCATTACGGCGGCTTCGCTGGGGCGTTTGCTCAAGGCGCGCGGATACCGCGTCACTATCCAGAAATTTGACCCTTATCTTAACGTTGACCCCGGCACTATGTCCCCCTATCAGCACGGTGAGGTTTTTGTCACCGATGACGGTGCCGAAACCGACCTTGACCTCGGTCACTATGAGCGCTTCATCGACGAGAATTTGTCCGTGAACTCCAACGTTACCACGGGCAAAATCTACTGGACTATCCTCAACAAGGAGCGCCGCGGCGACTATCTCGGCGGTACCGTTCAGGTTATCCCGCACGTTACAAATGAAATCAAAAGCCGCGTTTACCGTGCCGCAAACAGCGGCGCAGAGCCTGTTGACGTGGTTATCACCGAAATCGGCGGCACCGTCGGCGATATCGAAAGCACGCCTTTCCTCGAAACTATCCGCCAGGTCAGCTCCGAAAAAGGTCGCGAGAACGTTTTGTACATTCACGTCACCCTGCTCCCCTACATCAGCGGTTCAAACGAGCTTAAAACCAAGCCCACTCAGCACTCCGTCAAGGAACTGCTCTCGCTCGGTATTCAGCCGAATATACTCGTTTTGAGAAGCGAGATGGAAGTGCCCGAGGAAATGCGCGAGAAAATCGCGAATTTCTGCAATGTACGCAAAGACGATGTTATCCAGAATTTGACAGCTTCTTCGCTGTACGCGGTTCCGCTTATGCTTGAAAAGGAAGGTCTTGCGCACTCGGCTTGCCGTCTGCTCGGGCTTGAGGACAGAAAGCCTGACCTTGCCGAATGGGAAGAAATGGTAAAACGCCAGGAAAGCGCCGTAAAACCGCTTACAATCGGACTTGTCGGAAAGTATGTTGCGCTGCCGGACGCTTATATCTCGGTTATGGAGTCAATCCGTCACGCGGGCGCTGAAAACGGCTGCAAGGTTGATATAAAGCTCATCAACTCCGAAGAGGTTACCGAAGAAAACGCTGAAGAAATGCTCGGCGGTCTGGACGGAATTTGCGTTCCCGGCGGTTTCGGAAGCCGCGGTATCGAGGGCAAAATCCAAGCCGTTCACTACGCGAGAACACACAAAATCCCCTATCTCGGGCTTTGCCTCGGTATGCACATGGCGGTTATCGAATTTGCTCGGTATGCGTGCGGGCTGAAGGACGCAAATTCCGGTGAATTCGGCGAGGTTGAGCACAACGTTATCGACATTATGCCCGACCAAAAAGGCGTCGATATGGGCGGCACAATGCGCCTCGGTCTGTATCCGTGCAAGCTGGACGAAACCTCGATTTCCCGCAGAGTTTACGCGGACGAGCTTATTTACGAGCGTCACCGTCACCGCTACGAGTTCAACAACTCCTATCGTGAAATTATGGCGAAAAACGGCTTGAAATTCGCGGGACTTTCTCCCGACGGAAAACTTGTCGAGATTGTCGAGCTGCCTACGGACGTACACCCGTTCTTTGTTGCCGTGCAGTTCCACCCCGAGTTCAAGTCAAGACCGAACCGCCCGCACCCGCTGTTCAACGAGTTCATCAGAGTTGCCGACAAGGAAAAGAACGCGTGATTTAAGGAGAAAACTATGGCTGAAACGTTTTACGACAACCGCGAGCTTTCGTGGCTTAAATTCAACGCGAGAGTGCTCGAGGAAGCCTTCGACGAAACCACTCCGCTTTTTGAACGGCTGCGGTTCGTGAGCATTTTCTGCTCAAATCTCGATGAGTTCTTTATGATAAGAGTCGGCTCGTGGTACGACAAGCTCCTCTACGACCCCAAGGACCGCGAAAACAAGACGAATATGAACGCAAAGGAACAGCTCGCCGCTATCGCAAAGTCGGTTCGCGGGCTTATTCCGATAAAGGACGAGGCGTATTCGCTGATAATGGAAGGAATTTCCAAATACGGTGTTGAGCACATAGCTGAGGACAAGCTCTCCCCGCAGGAGGACGCTTATCTCAAGGCGTATTTTGCGCGCGAAATCCGTCCGCTTTTGTTCACGGGAATTGTCGATAAAAAGCACCCCGTGCCGTTCCTCAAAAACGGCGAGGTGTACATCGGCTGCAAGCTCCGCAAAAAAACCGAAACCGGCGGAAAATTCACGTTCGGTATTCTTCCCGTGCCCGAAAATCTCCCGAAAGTTGTGTTCTTGCCAAAAAGCAGGAAATTTTTGCTCATCGAGGAGATTATCAGACGTTACGCAAAGAGCGTTTTCTCGAATTTTGATATCCACTCGCGCTGCATTTTCCGTGTAACGCGCAACGCCGATATCCCCATCGACGAGGGACTTTTCGACCACGATATGGATTTCCGCGACATTATGGCAAAGCTCGTCAAAAAGCGCAAAAAGCTCCAGCCCGTGCGGATTGAATTCCAAGGGAACCCCGACGGCGAAACCGTGGCTATTCTTTCGAAGGTGCTCGACGTGAGCGAGAATTTTGTGTTCAAGCAGAATACTCCGCTGTCGCTCGGCTTTGTGTCAACGCTCGAAAAGGTGCTCGAGAAACAAAAAGAGCTGTTCTTCGAGCCGCTTTCCCCGCAGCAGTCCCCTGCTATTCTCAGAAACGTTTCGCTGATTGAGCAGATAAAGCACAAGGACATTCTCCTAAACTACCCCTACGAGAACATAAATCAGTTCATCAGACTGCTGGACGAGGCTGCGGAAAATCCCGACGTTTCGTCAATTAAAATCACGCTTTACCGCGTGGCGCGCGACAGTAAAATTATAAACGCGCTCAACAAGGCTGCCGAAAACGGCAAGGATGTACTCGCGCTGGTTGAGCTGAGAGCGCGCTTTGACGAGGAGAACAACATCGGCTGGTCAAAGCAGCTTGAGGACGCGGGCGTGCAGGTTATCTACGGTCTTGAGGAGCTGAAGGTTCACTCGAAGCTGCTGCTGATAACGCTCCGCGACGGCAACGATGTCACCTACATAACCCAAGTCGGCACGGGCAACTACAACGAGCGCACCTCAAAGCTGTACACCGACCTCACGCTTCTCACCGCCGACAAGGCGATTGGCGCGGACGCGTCGGTTGTGTTCAACGCGCTTTGCGAGGAAGCAACGGTCGAGAGCACAAATCGACTGCTCGTTGCCCCGAAAGGCTTGAAGAGCAAGCTCGTCGAGTTCATCGACAACGAAATCACCTACGGCAAGGACGGCTACATCGGCATTAAAATCAACTCGCTTACCGACCGCGATTTGATTGAGAAGCTCGCCGAGGCTTCACGCGCAGGAGTTAAGGTCGAGCTGGTAATCCGCGGGATTTGCTGCCTTATACCGGGCGTTCCCGGGCAGACCGAGAATATCCGCGTGGTGTCCATCGTCGGGCGCTTCCTCGAGCACAGCAGAATTTACATTTTCGGCAAGGACAACCGCCGCCGCGTGTACATCTCGAGCGCGGATTTTATGACGAGAAACACCGAACGCCGCGTGGAAGTTGCAGCGCCGATACTTGCGCCCGCGCTTGCAGACAGGGTTTGCAAAATCTTCGACATCTGTATGAGCGACAACGTGAAAGCGCGCGAACTCAAGTCGGACGGGCTGTACGAACGGGTTTCCCACGAGGGCAAGGAGCCGCTGAACTCGCAGCTCTACTTCTACGAGCAGGCTTATGAGCAGGCGAAAATCGATGACGAGGCGGCTGCGCTGCTCGAAACTCCCGTCAAGGTGAAAATCAAGCGGGTGAAATAAATTCAGCAAAATAAACAAGCGCGAGTTGATGAAACCCGCGCTTTTTGTTAAATTATCACGAATAATCTGAGAGAAGCTGTCCGCAAGCCGCGTTCAAATCCGCGCCAAATTCCTTGCGCTTTGTCGCCACAACGCCGTTTTCTTTGAGCGCCGCGCAAAACTCGGAGATTTTTTCGGGTGAGCTTTTCGTGAAACCGCAGTCCGTGGAGTTGTACGGGATTAGGTTGACGTAAAAATCGCGCCCGCCGATAACACGCGCAAGCTCCTCGGCGTGAGTTTTGCTGTCGTTCACGCCGCTTAGCATAATGTACTCCAGCGTCACGCGCTTGTGCGTTTTCTTCGTGTAATACTCGGCGGCACGCAGCACCTCGCTTATCGGGTACTTTTTGTTTATCGGCATCAGCTCGTTTCGCAGAGCGTCATTCGGCGCGTGAAGGCTGATTGCAAGGCTTGTCGGGCGCGCGCTGTCCGCGAAACGGTAGATTTCGGGGACAATCCCGCAGGTCGAAACCGTAACGTGCCGCTTCCCGACCGCAAGTCCCTTGTCCTCGGTAACGATTTCGCAAAAATCACGCACTGCCTCAAAATTATCGAACGGCTCGCCTATTCCCATAACCGAAACGCCGTAGATTTTGCAGGAAAACTCGCGTTCTATCGCAAGAACTTGCCCGAGAATTTCACCTGCGGTGAGGTTTCTGCGCTTCTTAATCTGTCCGCTTCGGCAGAATTTGCACCCCATATTGCAGCCAACCTGAGTTGATACGCAAACGCAAGCCCCAAACATCTGCCGCATAAGCACGGTTTCGCACAAGCTCCCGTCAGCAAGCTCCAAAAGCAACTTCGCAGTGCTCTCGTTCTCCAGTTTGCGAACAATCTTCGGTTCAACAAAATCAAACGCCGAGAGTTTCTCAACAACTCGCTCACTGAACCCAAACTCCGAAAAATCGCGCAACCCGCGCTTATATATTCCGTCAAATATAATCCCCGCTTTTGCAGGATTTTCTTCATTCTCCTGCAAAAATTCGCCTAGCTTCTCCATCGTCATATCAAAAATGTTCACGCGCTCACCGCCCTTCTCTTGACTTATTGTAACATATTTTCTGAAAAATGTCAAGAAATTTTCAAAAAGTGCTTGACAAGTCGCTTTTGTTGTGGTATAATACTATTGTTGTTGAAACCGATGACATTTCTGGGTGTGGCGCAGATTGGTAGCGCGCTACCTTGGGGTGGTAGAGGCCGCAAGTTCAAGTCTTGTCACT
>SFLN01000100.1 GCA_004554555.1 [Eubacterium] saphenum
TTCCCAAATTTCCGAAAGCCAACTCTAATTTGCAGTCAAGCGATGCCCTGCCGAAAATTTGCACAAAAAAATTCGGCTTCCGAGGGGCAGTCGGAAACCGAATTTCGTGCCGTTTTAAAAAGCCTAACAGCAAAATTTATGGAGGATTCGTTCTTTATCTTAACTATATTTTACCATATAAATTTTTGAAAATCAATATATATGACAAAACTGTAACCATTTTCCGCTATTTTGTAATTATTTGTAACTTTTTTGTAACCTTTTTGTAACCTTTGCAAAAATTTTTTCTGAAAAATCCGTGAAAAATCACAAAAAAGACTGTTCAAAACATTATTAATATGGTATAATATAAGATGTATGAAAATATCTGAACGAGGTTTTTTAAAGTGATTTATCTTGACAATGCCGCAACAACCAAGCCTTGCCGCGAATGTGTAAAGGCGGTGAGCGAGGCTATGGAATTATCTTTTGGAAACGCAAGCTCCCTGCATAAAATGGGGACTGCTTCCATCAATATCATAAACCGCACAAAACAAGCCGTTCTCAAAGCGCTTGCGCTGAACGGGGCGGCGCTCGACGGCGAAATTCTCTTCACCTCGGGTGCAACCGAGAGCAGCAACACCGCGCTGCTCGGGCTGAATTTGCGCGCGGGCAGCAAAATCGTCACCACCAAAATCGAGCATCCGTCCGTAGCACGAGTTATCGACAGGCTTGAGGAACGCGGCTTCAATGTCGTGCGGCTTGCGCCAAAGGATTGCGAGGATTTTGTGGGCGCGATTATCGATGAGGTTGACCAAAACACATCGCTCGTGAGCTGTATGGCGGTCAACAACGAAACAGGTTTCCAAAACGACGTCAAGCGGCTCTACAAAGCGGTTAAGGCGAAAAATCCGCGCACGTTCGTCCATATCGACGCGGTTCAGGGTTTTCTCAAAGTACCGCTCGACGGAGATTTAATCAGCGTTTCCGGTCACAAAATTCACTCTTCCAAAGGTATAGGCGCGCTCTACATAAAAAAAGGCGTCACCCTTTCCCCGCTGCTTTTGGGCGGCGGTCAACAGAAAAATCTGCGCTCCGGAACCGAACCCGTTGAGCTTATCGCGGGGCTTGAAGCTGCCGTAAAAGCCTACAAGTACGATTATGAACGCTTTTCCGTACTAAAACAGCAGCTTCTCGGCGGGCTGTCCGAGATAAAGGACGTTTCGGTGAACTCGGACGACAAGTGTCTGCCGAATATCGTCAATTTCAGCGTTCGCGGAGTGCGCTCCGAGATTATGCTCCACTCGCTTGAACAGCACGACATCTGCGTGTCCAGCGGCTCGGCTTGCTCAAAAGGCAAAACCAGCAACGTTCTCGCGGCGTTCGGCGTTTCCGATAAGGACGCGGACTGCGCGGTTCGCGTGTCCATGTGCGCCGAGAACACCGAGCAGGAAATCGCGTTCCTATGCGAAAAAATTGCCGAAACCGCAAAGCGTATCAGAAGGTAAAATATGAATTTTTTGTTTGTTGGTCTGGGCGGAGCGGTCGGCGCAATGCTCCGCTATGCAATCAGCCTTATCCCGTACAAAAGCGATTTTCCCGTGCTCACGCTTGTCACAAACCTTTTGGGCGCGTTTCTGATAGGCTTTATCAGCGGCGCTGCCGAGAAAAAAGGCTTGTCCGACAATCTCGTGCTGTTCCTCAAAACAGGCGTGTGCGGCGGCTTCACCACCTTTTCAACCTTCTCTCTCGAATCGTATAAGCTGTTTCAGTCAAACCACGCGGTTTCGGCGGTAATCTATATGGTTCTGAGCGTTGGGTTGTGTCTGGCGGGAGTGTTCCTCGGAATGTTCTGCGCTAAAAAAATTTTTAAATAATGAGGTTTTTATGAAAGAAATTATTCTTGCAAAATACGGAGAAATTGCCCTCAAGGGCGACAACAGAAGCACTTTTGAGGATATGCTCGTCAAAAATATCAAGCGGCGCTTGAAAAAAATCGGCAAGTTCGAGTACTGGCGCAGACAGAGCACAATTTACATCGAGCCGCTTGAGGACTCGGATATCGAAGCTGCGCTCGAAAGTCTGAAAAACGTTTTCGGTATCGGCGCAATTCAGCGCTGCGCGGTGTTTGAGAAGGATTTTGAAGTTGTTGCGGCAAATGTCGGCGAGTACCTCAAACCTGCGCTTGAAAACGCAAAAACGTTCAAGGTTGAAGCAAAGCGCTCGGACAAGTCTTTCCCGCTCAAATCGCCCGATATTCAGCAAAAGCTTGGCGATGTCGTGCTCGATAATTTCCCGCATCTGGGCGTGGACGTGCACAATCCCGAGGTTACGGTGCGGCTTGAAATCCGCGACAACGGCGCTTATCTCTCCGCTCAGCGAATTGTCGGCGCAGGCGGAATGCCCGTAGGTTCAAGCGGAAAGGCGCTGCTGATGCTCTCGGGCGGCATCGACAGCCCCGTTGCCGGTTATATGATGGCAAAGCGCGGACTTGTCGTTGACTGCATACACTATGTAAGTCCCCCTTACACCTCCGACAGAGCGCGGCTTAAAGTCGAGAAGCTCTGCGAGGAAATGACGGAATTCTGCGGAAATATCATCTTCTACTGCGTTCCGTTCACCGAAATTCAAGAGGCTATCCGCGACAACTGCCCCGAGGAATATTTTACCGTTATAATGCGCAGGCTGATGGTTAAAATCGCGAACAAAGTCTGCAAACGCGATAAATACGGCGCGATTATCACGGGCGAAAGCTTGGCGCAAGTCGCTTCGCAGACGCTCTCGGCGCTCGGCTGCACAAACGCCGCGGCTGAGTTTCCCGTATTCAGACCGGTTATCGGTATGGACAAAATCGAAATCACCGAAATCTCCCGCAAAATCGGCACCTACGAAACCTCAATCCTCCCCTACGAGGACTGCTGCACCGTTTTCTCACCCAAGCACCCCCGCACAAAACCCACGCTCGAGGAAATTATCGCGGCAGAGAGCAGCTTTGATTTCGACAAGATGATTGACGAGGCAGTCGAGAAAACCGAGGTCAAGCGCTTCAAGTACGGCGAGAAAACCGTTTTTCTTGAATAACTGAAACCATTTCCGCATTTATCGGGTATTATTTATGGAAGAAAAAATTTACGAAAAAATCGCTTTCCTGTCGCAAAAGCTCGTCACGCTTTGCAAGGAAAACGGAAAAAAAGTTTCGACTGCCGAAAGCTGCACGGGCGGTATGATTTCTGCGGCAATCACAAGCGTTTCGGGAAGCTCGTCCGTCATCGAGCTCGGGGTTTGCTCCTATTCAAACAGGATTAAAAGCGAAATTCTCAAAGTGTCTGACCAAACGCTCGCGGAGTACTCCGAGTACAGCAAAAGCTGCGCGGAAGAAATGGCGCGCGGCGTGAGGACGCTCTCGGGCGCGGATTACGCGGTTTCGACAACGGGCGTTGCCGGTCCCACGGGCGACAGCCCCGAGCACCCCGTCGGCGAGGTTTTCATCGCGGTTTGCTCCGAAAAGAGTGTTCTCGCCCAACGTTTTTTGTTTGACGGAAACCGCGGGCAGGTTCGGGCAAAAGCGTGTGAAACCGCTCTGGAACAGCTTATTTCGGTTATCGAAAAAGATTTGGATTTACAATAATTTTTACATTTACACGGAGGAACTAAAATGGCTAATTTGGACGATTTTGACAGCAACGCAGGCAAATCCTCGAAAAACCGCAAGCCTGTAAACAAAAGCAATCACGGCTCTAACGATAAAATAAAAGGCAGAAAAACTCCCAAGAAAAAAGGCTTTGCGGGAGTTGTTGCAGCGGTTTTGCCGCAGGCGGACGACTCCACGGGCGAAAAGGCAAGAAAAGCGTTTTTGCTTTTTGCAGTCGCCGCGCTAATCGGCTCCCTGATTTTCCTCGGCTGGCAGCTTTTCAACCTCAAGGAAGGCGCAAAAACCAACAACAATATCATCAACATTGCAGGCGAAACCGTCGATTCCTCGCTTCAGCAGTCGTACACTATCCCGCAGCAAATCGATAACCCGATTATGACGGAGGTTACCTCGGCAGGTACCGAAGAGCCCGAATACATTGACCTCACGCCCGTTGTAAACATACCGCTCGATATCGATTTCAACGCGCTTAAGGAAATCAACCCCGATGTCCGCGCGTGGATTAAAATCACCGGCACGCTCATCAACAACCCCGTTGTTGTCGGCACCGACAACTCCTACTACCTCAGCCACGATTTTAACGGAGAAGAATCCGTTTCGGGCACAATTTTCTCGAGTTACCTCAATAAATGGGACGGAACCGATGACAATACCATTCTTTTTGGGCATAATATGCACACGGGAGAATTTTTCGCTTACGTCAACCACTACGTTCCTTACGACGCTTCCAGCGAGCCGCTCGCCTTCTACAAGGTTCACCCCACGATTATGATGTCTACGCCCGACGGCGGCTGCGCGACCTACAAGATTTTCGCGGGTATGGTTGCCAACACGCAGTCCAAATACGGCGAGGTTTTCAGATACGTTGACAAAACCAAGTTCACCGATGTTGACGATTTCAACAACTTCATCATCGACGTTATGGACAGAAGCTGGTTCTTCACCGACGTTGACCTCACCTACGGCGACGAGCTGCTCACTCTCTCAACCTGCTGGTGGCCGCTCGGCAGAGAGGTCGATACGCGCTGGGTGCTCTTTGCGCGAAAGGTTCGCGAGGGTGAAAGCGAATATGTCGATACTTCCAAGGCTTATCGAAACTATCAGCCAAAATTGTTTGACTACTATTATGATATCATCGGTGGTTCGTGGACCGGAAGCGTTTGGGACAAGTCCAAGCTCTTGAGCTACAACGGGCAATAACTCTCGCTCCCGAAAGGAGTAACTATGGCAAATTTTAAAGAAAAAGAAAATATCTTCATCAGAATTCTGAAATATCTCATTCCGTGGAAGGGTGACAAGCCCACGGAAATTATCAGAAAAATCGTGTTTCTGGCGGCGCTTGTCACGCTGATTGTCAGCGGCACAAACCTTATTCTCGCGCAGGTTAACCGTATCACCGACAACTCGCTTAACGAGGAAATTACCGAGATTTATCACGGCACCGCAGCCTCAAAGGTTGAAATCAACACCGAGAGCCGCGAGGAAATTGTAAAAGAACACCCCGAAATTCAAGAGCGATTTATCCCGCTTCTTGAAATCAACAAGGATACTGTCGGCTGGCTTACCGTCGGCAACGAGGACTTCATCGACTACCCCGTTCTCCAGGGCGATGACAACAAATTTTACCTCAGCCACAATTTCAGAAAAGAGGAAAGCCGCTCGGGTTCGCTCTTTCTGGATTACCGCAACACAATTACCGCCGACAATCAGTCCGCGAACATCGTGATTTACGGGCACAATATGCAGTCGGGCGAGTACTTCGGAAAGCTCATCTACTACTTCAACTACGCCGTTTCGCAGGCTGACCACAACGATATCAGCTTCTATAAGGAACACCCAACCATAACGTTCAGCACTCTCTACAAAACCTCAACCTACAAGATTTTCGGCGGTATGATTGTAAACACGCAGCCCGAAGCAGGCGAGGTTTTCAAGTATCACAATATCCACAACTTCGCTACAAAAGCCGAGTTTGACGATTATTGCGCAAAGGTTCTCGACCGCTCAACCTTCATCAACCCCGACGTTGACCTCAAATACGGCGATAACCTTATGACGCTTTCAACCTGCGTTCTCGGCACCGCTTACGGCAACACCGATTTGCGCTGGGTTATGTTTGCACGCGAGGTTCGCGAGGGCGAGGACGAAACCGTTGACGTTTCAAAGGCTTATGCAAACCCGAGTCCCCTTTTCTACGACCTTTACTACGCAACGCGCGGCGGCGAGTGGAAAGGCAGAGGCTGGGACGAGAGCATAATTCAAGGCTATAAGAAAGATACCCCTTGATAGAGAAAGGATTGCTCCATGACTGAAATGGACATGGGCTTAGCCCCCAAAGGCAACAAAAATAAAAAGAAATCCCCCAAAAAACAGGGCTTTTGGAAAAATCTCAGAAACTCGCTTTTCCCGCGCAAGGGCGACTCAACCGCCGAGATTATGCGGAAAATCGTGTTTCTCACGGCGCTTGTTGTGCTGGTTTGCGCGGTTGTCATTCTGATTTTGTGGTTTACGAAAAATTTCGGCGGTCACGACAACTACGTTGACGAAAACGGAAGCCAAACCGCTACTCCCGCGCACCTTGTCGAGCTGAAAAACCGTACCCCGACAACTCAGGAAATTGAACAGCTCCCGACAGGCGCAATCAACGATGAATACGCCGCCCTTTACGCGCAGAACAGCGATTTCATCGGCTGGCTGAATATCCCCGGCACAAACGTTGATTATCCCGTTATGCAGACCGACGACAACGACTTCTACCTCCACCGCAATTTCGATAAGCAGGAGGTTTTCGAGGGAACTCTTTTCGCGGATTACCGCGGGAAGATTACCTCCGAGGGTATGCCGCAGAACACCGTTATCTACGGGCACAATATGCTGCTGAAATATCAATTCTCGGCGCTTCAGAATTACAAAAACGATATCGAGTTTCTGAAAATGTCGCCCGTTGTCGAGTTCAACACGCTTTACGGCAACGCGAAATATAAGATAATCTCGGTTTTCCTCGTCAACTGGCTTCCGAAGGACGGCGAGGTGTTCAAGTACAACAGCACGAATTATTTCAAAAATCAGTCGGAATTTTTCGATTTCGTGGTTGAGTGTATGGACAGAAGCTTGTATGAGACCGGCGTTGACATCGAGTACGGCGACGAGTTCCTCACGCTCTCCACCTGCGATAAGTCTACATATATGGATTTGCGGCTGGTTGTGGTTGCACGAAAGGTTCGCGAAAACGAAAATCCGAATGTTGACACGTCCAAAATTGTCAAAAAGGACAGCGTGAAATATTTCGAGGGCTACTACGACATTTACAGCGGTTACGGCGGAAAGGATTATTTTTGGCACGGCAGGACTTGGGACACGTCAATT
>SFLN01000101.1 GCA_004554555.1 [Eubacterium] saphenum
CCTACGCGCTTTCGCCCATTGACCTGATACCCGATTTTATCCCAATTTTGGGGTATCTGGACGACTTGATTTTGCTCCCCGCGCTGGCTGCTCTCACGATAAAATTTATCCCCAAGGACGTTATGGAGAAAAACCGCGCGCTTTCCGAGGGAATGTGGGAAAACGGCAAGCCGAAGAAGTGGTATTTTGCAATCCCGATTGTGCTGATTTGGCTTTTGATTATTTGGCTTATCGTTAAAGCATTTATATAAAAAAATCCCGTCAAGTGTGAATTGACGGGATAACTTTTTTTAATCCTCCGAACCCTCGAGGAAATAGCTCGCTTCCATATCCGCAACCGAAAGCGCGAACGCAAGCGGGTATTTTTCGAGCGCTCTGCCGATGGTGTTTTTGTCCTCGGTGCCGGAAAAGCCCATGTGCCAGCGGATTGCCATAGCTTCCTCGCGCGTAAGCCGCATAAACCCGCTTATCATATAGACGCTTTTTTCGCCGTGACCGTAGGGGAGGTTGTCGTGGATTTCGTAGTACGGCACCTTTTCCCATTGTCCGGTTTTGTCGTTTTTGGAGTTGCGGTAGGAAACGCGGTAGATGTTCACCTTGCACAAATCGTGCAGCAGCGCGACAATTGCCGCAGTTTCCGCGCTTGCTTCCAGCTTGTACATATCCTTCACGCGCCCGCGCTCAAGATATGCGACAAGGCATTTGTAGACGTTGAGCGAGTGCCGCAGAAGCCCGCCTTCAAAGGCGTTGTGGTAACGCGTTGACGCGGGTGCAGTGAAAAAATCGCTCTTGTTCTCGAGAAAATCAAGGAGCTTGTCTGCGCCCTCGCGCTTTATGTTTTCGGTGAAAATCGAGATAAATTCTTCTCTTTCGGTCATATTATTTTCCTTTCAGCAGAAGGTACACTCCGTCGTTTTCCGGCATCATCAGCGAAGCGCCGTTTTCGGAAATTGTCAGCACGGCAGGCTTCACCCCGAAAATCTCCTTTGCACGCTCGCCGCTTGATTTAACATCGTCCGAATGGAGATAAGCGGGCTTCGCCTCGGAGAATTTTTCAAAAAAGTTCTTCCTCGGCGGTTTTGCCACAACAATCGGCTGGAGGAAAGGCTCGCTTGCGTTATAGAGAACATTTGCGAGTTCATCGGCTTCGTTTTCGGCGTCATCGGAAATACAATCGATAATAAGCAGCAGCGGAAACCAATCCGCGTTTTCGCTTTCCGCAAGCGCCTTTTTCAGCTCTTTCACGATATCCCGCGGCTCTTGCGGGAAAACGCACTCGCACCCGAGAATTTTCTCCGCCGCCTTTACCGGCGGGAGCTGCACTTTGTACTGATAATCCCTGAAATCGGGATAAAATTTCGCATAAGCGCGGTCGATGTATTTCGACAATCTCTGATAATAATCATCATCAAACGGCGTGAAAAGGTACGCCTCGTCCTTGAATTCCTCGGAGTTGTACTTTTCCGTGCCGAAATATTCCTCCGCGCACGCGTCCACATCGGCGGGGTAAAAGAACTCGAAATCGTGGTGGTTGAAGTCGTAATAGTCCCGCGCGAACGAGTAGCCGAGGAAGTTGAAATGGTAAACCGCAAGCTCACCGTTCATCGCGATTTTGAGGAATTTTCGCAAATCGGAAGGATTTCCGCTCTTGACTTTCTCGATTACATCGGGAAACGGCTCGAAGAAATCCGCGTTGTAGAGGTCGTGTTCAATGCACCAGCGCAGGAACATCGCGATATGATTTCCGCCGTTTATCGTGTTTATCGGCAGGTCCTTCTCAAGAATTTTTTTCGCGTGGTCAGCCATCGAGTCGATGAGGTTGTACTCCTCGCAGACAGGCTCACGGTGTATATCCACAACGTGCGAAACGCCGTTCATTTTTTCGAGAAGCGCGTGGGTGTCGTTGTCGCGCTTGAACATCATCTCCTCGCGGTAAATGGGGAGAACCTCGAAGAAATTCACCCGCTCTCCGCTCGGCAGCTCGCAGAAATCCGCACCCTGTTCCACGTCCTCGGGGTAAATCAAAAGCGAACCGCAAAGCGCGGTGTTCTCGGCGAAGCTCCCGCCGTTGTCCACGGAGTGCCCCCAGCCAAGCCAGGTTTCGCAGTTTATCGGCAGCCTCGACAAGCCTTTCAGCAAGCCTATCGGCCAGAACCATTCCTCGGAGTTTTCGCCGACCTTCCAGTCGGGCGGCAGGCAGATTAAAAGCTCGGCTCTGCCGAATTTCTCGGCGTCAAGCTCCTCGGGGATATCCATAACGTGCGCTCCCATTCCCACGGTTAAGAGCGTGTAATAATTGCGCTTTTCCGTTGGGGGAACTATGTAGATATCGCAGTGGATATCGGGCGAAACCAGCTCGTGAAAAACCGTAGGGAAATCGCCGAAATACTCCTTGATATGCTCCTCGACTGCCTCGACTTCCTCCATGCTGTACATTTCGGGAGCAAACTCGTCGCCCTCGGGGTCATCGTACAGCTCGTCAAGCGCGTCCTCGATTTTTTCCATATACATATCTGCGGCTTCGAGGATATCATCGGGCGGGTTCATATTCATCGCTCTTGCAAAGGACACCTGCGCGCGCTCAAGGATTTTCTTTTTAAGCTCGTCGTTGTCCTCGCACTCCTCGTCCTCGGACGCCTTGTAAAGAGCAAGTCCCATTCGGAAATTCCACTTAAAGTCGTCCTCGAGCCGCTCACGCTGTCCTTCAAGAAGCGCGATAGCCTTTTTGTACTCGTCGAGATTGAAATAAGCCGAGCAGAGCATATTCAGGATATCGTCGTCGATAAGGCTGTCGGGGAGCGCGGTTACGGTTTCCTCGATAAGCTCGTACTCCTCGTTTTCCTGAAGCTCTTTCAGCTTTGCTTTAATCGTTTCCTTGTTCAGTTTCATTCGTTTCACCAACAGCTCTGCTTTGTTTTTTGCAGCAAATTTCGGTTGCCGTGAGCTTGAGAACGGCAAAGCTGTTCAAAATCTGCTCCGAGATATTGCACTCGCCGCCGTTTTTGTTGTACTTTTTGAGGATATGGCTAAAGCCCGTGATTTTGTCGATGCCCGTGATGAACTCGATTGTGCCCGTGCCGCCGACAAATTCGTAAGCCGCCTCGAAAAGGCTTGGGTTTTCCTCGCCCGGCACAACCTCGTAAAGCTTGTCGATTTCAAACGCAGCCTTGTTGTTTTTCTTAATAATCTCGATAAGCTCGCTCTTTTCGCCGCAGCGGAAATAGAACTCGGGATTTCCTCCCGAAAGACAATACCCGAAAAGCATCGGGGCAATATAGGGCTTGTCGCCGTCGAGAAGAGCAATTCTGCACATTTGCGCGTCGTTCAGAACGGCGTCGATTTCGTTTATATCTGTAATTTCCTCTAAAATCATAACTGAAAAAACCCCCTTTTCGCTTGCTGTTCAACCCGCCGAGCAAGGCGTTCTTGTAAAAAATGCGCCCGCAAACCAAGAAAGCTGCGGGCATTTATGTCGCGGAATCGGCTCTTATGCGTTCGCTTTTTTAGCGAGCTTAGATTTGATACGAGCAGCCTTATTCTTGTGGATAAGACCCTTGCCCGCAGCCTTGTCAACGTTAACTACGGCAGCCTTAACTGTCGCAGCGTCTGCTCCGTCCTCGCGAGCCTTCTTTATCGAAGTTCTGAGAGCGGATTTCGCGCTCTTGTTAGCCTCGTTCTTTGCTTGAGAAGTAAGAACTCTTTTCTTTGCGGATTTAATATTCGGCATTTTTTTCACCTCCGTTTTGGATATTTGATTTATTAACTGAATTTTGCAAGAATTTTCGGGAAAAATTATTTATATTCACCAAAAATCCCCCACCTTTTATCTATTGTAAACGTTTTTGGCAGGATTTTTCTCGCAGTACTAGATATTATAACACATTTTCCGCAAAATTTCAAGGGGGTAAACGAAAATTTTACGAATTTGCTACGATTTTGCTTGATTTACGGGAGAATTTTTATGGATAAAACGGGACTTGCGATGGAAGCGGCGCAGATTTTCACCGAGAAGGACGGCGTTTCGGCGGTAACGCGGACAGTCGGCGCGGTCAAAATCACGGACGTGAAAATCCGCGAAAACGCTGCGCGGGATATCGGGAAGAGCGCGGGGCGTTACATCACGCTTGAGGGCGAGCCGTCGGATTTTGGAATGACGGCGCTTCTGCAAAGGGCGCTTCGGCAGCTTGTTCCCGAGCGCGGACGGCTTTTCGCTGCGGGCTTGGGCAACCCGGATATTACCCCCGACAGCCTCGGCGCGCTTGCCGTGCGCGGCATTACAAAGCGGAAAACGCGGCATTTTCTGCTCTCGGCAATCGAAACCGATGTTGCCGCGAAAACCGGTCTTGACACCGCAAAGCTCGTTCGGGCAGCGGCGCGTGAGCTGCCCGCGGACTGCGTTGTCGTGATTGACGCGCTCTCCTGCGGCAACCCGCGCTACATCGGCAAAACCGTGCAGATTACGGACGCGGGGCTGATTCCCGGCTCGGGCGCGGGTTCGCGGCGGGACACGATTTCGCGGAAAACGCTCGGTATCCCCGTTGCGGCAATCGGCGTTCCCACGGTAACCGCGCTCTCCTCCGTCACCCAAAACCCCGCCGACAGCGGTTTTCTCGTCACAACAGCGGACGTTGACGTGCTTGTGAAGCAGTGGGCGGAGGTTATCGCGGGGGCTCTGGACGAGCTTTGAAGTTCGCCTTATATTATAATGGTATATTTCGCTCGATTTTGGTCGAAAATCGCCTGTTTTGTGCAAAGTGCATAAAAAGTTGGGGAAAATGCAAGAAAAATTCTATATGCTAAAAAGCAAAGTTTTTCAAGAATACGCTTGAAAAATAGCGTCGGGTGTGGTAAAATATCTTTTGGCGACTGCTGTACGGCAGTTTTGAAAACAAGGCGATGAAGTCGGAGATTGCACGCTTGGCGTGGTAACTTCGACGGAGCATGTCCGAACTCGATTCGGGCGGAAAAATTGAAACTCTTCGGAATGTCCGGCTCCGACGGTTAAAGTGTCCGAAATTCTCGGATAACTAACAGGTCTGCGCGGATATATGAAACACACGGAGCAGTGGATTTTTCATAATAAGCCTTCGCCGATTATTGACAAGCGTTTTACAAAAACGGGAAAGGTTGAAAATTATGGCATCCAGCGAAAAAGTTAGAATCAGAATCAAGGGCTACGAGCACGGCATCGTTGACGCCGCTGCCGCTAAGATTGTTGACGCTGCAAAGCGCAGCGGAGCAAGAGTTGCAGGCCCCATCCCGCTCCCCACGGACAAGCAGGTTGTTACAATCCTCAGAGCGGTTCACAAGTATAAGGACTCCCGCGAGCAGTTCGAGCTTCGCACCCACAAGCGCCTTATCGATGTAATCCGTCCCTCTCAGAAGACAATCGAGGCTCTCCAGAGCCTGGAGCTTCCCGCAGGTGTGGAGATTTCCATGGATATTTAAAGTTGAAGGCATAAGCTTTTGACTTTGAGTTATGTTGGGGGATTTACCCAACGGTTCCCCAACCGCTAACCGAACGCCGATTCGCGGCGCGAGGTCATGTTGAGAGCAATCTCAACCAATAACCAAGAAGGAGGAAAAGCTGATGAAAAAGGCTATCATCGGCAAGAAGGTCGGCATGACGCAGATCTTCGACGAGGCAGGAAAGGTTGTTCCCGTTACCGTTATCGAGGCGGGTCCCTGCGTTGTAGTTCAGAAGAAAACAACCGAAAACGACGGCTATGAAGCTGTTCAGCTCGGCTTTGGCGATGTTTCCGCTAAGCACGTTAACAAGCCCGAGCAGGGTCACTTCAAGAAAAATGACGTGGCTTTCAAGAAAACTCTTAAGGAGTTCCGTCTTGACGACACCGCTTCCCTTAACACGGGCGATATCGTAAAGGCAGACGTTTTTGCTGAGGGCGACGTTATCGACGTTGTCGGCACCAGCAAGGGTAAGGGTTTCACAGGCGCAATCAAGCGTCACAACCAGCACAGACTCAAGGAAACTCACGGTTCCGGCCCTGTTGCAAGACAGGCAGGCTCCATGGGCGCTTGCTCCTCGCCTTCGAGAATCTTCAAGGGCAAAGGTATGGCAGGTCACATGGGCGCAGAGAGAGTTACCGTGCAGAACCTCGTTGTAGTTAAGGTTGACGTCGAGAACAATCTCATCGCAGTTAAGGGTGCAGTTCCCGGTCCTAAGGGCGGAGTCGTTACCATCTGCGACGCGGTTAAGGCTTAAAGTAAGGAGGACGATACGATATGTCAAAGATTAACGTAGTTGATATGGCGGGTAAAGTCGTTTCCGAGCTGGAGCTTAACGACGCGGTTTTCGGCATCGAGCCCAACAAAATCGCTATGCACACCGCGGTTGTGAATTACCTCGCAAATCAGCGCCAGGGCACTCAGTCCACGCTTACCAGAACTGAAGTAAGCGGCGGCGGCAAGAAGCCCTATCGTCAGAAGGGCACAGGTCATGCAAGACAGGGTTCCACCAGAGCTCCCCAGTGGAGACACGGCGGTATCGCGCTCGGCCCCAAGCCCCGTTCATACAGAATTGCTATGAACAAGAAGGTAAAGAGACTGGCTATTCTGTCCGCTCTTTCCACCAAGGTCATCGACAATGAAATGATTGTTGTTGACGCTATCACAACGGACGAGTACAAGACCAAGACCATGGTCAATATGCTCAACGCAGTCGGCGCACAGGGCAAAACCCTCATCGTTCTCGACAGCGCAGACGCTAAGGTTATCAAGTCCGCTGCTAACATCGAAAAGGTTAAGACAGCGCAGGTTAACTCCCTCAACGTTTACGATATCCTCAACTGCGACGCATAATGGAAAAGGTTGCACAGGACATCATCATCAAGCCCATTATCACCGAGCACAGCACCGAATGCCTTCAGAACGGCAAGTACACCTTCAAGGTTGCTAAGAATGCCAACAAAATCGAAATCGCAAAGGCTGTCGAGGCTCTCTTCAAGGGCGTTAAGGTTGCGAAGGTAAACACAATCAGCGTTCGCGGAAGAAAGAAGAGAATGGGCAGAAACGAGGGTTACACTTCTGATTGGAAGAAGGCTATTGTCACTCTCGCAGAAGGCTCTAAGACTATCGAGTTCTTCGACGGAATGATTTGAGTAAGGAGTGAAACGAAATGGCTATAAAAGTTTACAAGCCTGTCAATAACAGCCGCAGAGGTATGACTGTTACCGATTACAGCGGGCTGTCCAAGGTCGCTCCCGAAAAAAGTCTTCTGGAGCCGGTTAAGAAGACCGCAGGCAGAAACAGCTACGGCAGAATTACCGTTCGCCACATCGGCGGCGGCAACAGAAAAAAATACCGCGTTATCGACTTCAAGAGAGATAAGCGCGGAATGAACGCAACGGTTCTTACCCTTGAGTACGACCCCAACCGTTCCGCTTTCATCGCTCTCGTTCAGTACGAGGACGGCGAGAAGAGATATATCATCGCTCCCGATGGACTTAAGGTCGGCGATACCGTAAGAGCAGGCGCAGACGCGGACATCAAGCCCGGCAACGCGCTCCCGCTTGAGAATATCCCCGTAGGTACCGTTATCCACAACATCGAGCTTCACCCCGGCAAGGGCGGTCAGATGGTTCGCTCCGCGGGCAATATGGCTCAGCTGATGGCTAAGGAGAACGGCTACGCGCTCCTCAGACTCCCTTCGGGCGAGCTGAGAAACGTTGAAGCGAACTGCTACGCTTCCATCGGCACGGTTTCCAACCTCGACCACGAGAATGTAAACCGCGGTAAGGCTGGTAAAACCCGTCACCTCGGTATCAGACCGACAGTTCGTGGTTCCGTAATGAACCCGAACGACCACCCGCACGGCGGTGGTGAGGGTAAGTCCCCTGTTGGACGTCCCGGACCTGTAACTCCTTGGGGCAAGCCCGCTTTGGGTTACAAGACTCGTTCGCTTAAGAAGGCGTCTAACAAGTTCATCGTAAGAAGAAGAAACGGTAAATAATAAACCCGACAGTTGCTGTTAATAAGAACGGCGCGGCCCAAACGCAAAAGTCGCCGTTCATTAACTTGCAGCTTAACTTGAAAGGAAATTTTAACAATGGGAAGAAGCATTAAGAAGGGGCCTTACGTTCAAGAAGCTCTCATGAAGAGAGTTCTCGATATGAACGAGAAGGGTGAGAAGAAGGTTCTCAAGACTTGGAGCCGTTCTTCCACGATTTTCCCCGATTTCGTAGGTCACACTTTTGCTGTTCATGACGGCAGAAAGCACGTTCCGGTATATGTTACCGAGGATATGGTAGGTCACAAGCTTGGCGAGTTTGCTCCCACGAGAACCTTCAAAGGTCACGCAGGCAGCAAAACCACAGCTAAGAAGTAAGGAGGGGAGAATATGGAAGCCAGAGCAGAACTCAGACAAGTACGTATCTCTCCGCGCAAGGTTGGAATCGTGCTCGATTTAATCCGCAACAAGCCCGTAGAAACAGCATTGGCTATTCTGAAGAATACGCCCAAGTCCGCTTGCGAGCCGCTTGCAAAGCTGCTTAAATCCGCTATTGCAAACGCAGAAAACAATCACAATATGGACACCTCAAGACTCTATGTTTCTCAGGCTTATGTCGGCGCAGGCATCACGCTCAAGCGCATCAGAGCCAAGGACCACGGCAGAGCTCACAGAATTTTAAAGAGAACGTCCAACATCACGCTGGTTGTTAAAGAAGCTGAATAAGGAGGAGAATTACAATGGGACAGAAGGTTAATCCGCACGGTCTTCGCGTGGGTGTAATCAAGGATTGGGATTCTCGCTGGTTCGCGGGCAAAGCAACCTTCGGTGATACACTTGTCGAGGATTACAAAATCCGTGATTATCTGATGAACAAGAGAATGTTCAGCAAGGTAACAGGCGAGAAGACAAGCCAGCTGCTTTCAAGAGCTGTTGGTATCGCAGACATTCAGATTGAGCGCATGGGCGCTGACAAAATCAAAATCTACATTCACGCCGATAAGGTGGGAATGCTTATAGGCCCTAAGGGTGCGGAGATTGAAAAAATCCGCGGCGAGGTTGAGAAGCTCATCGGCAAGCCCGTTTCTATCGATATCGTAGAAATCAAGGCTCCCGACCTCAACGCACAGCTCGTTGCTGACAGCATCGCTCAGCAGCTCGAAGGACGTGTTTCCTTTAGACGCGCTATGAAGCAGGCTATCGGCAGAACTATGAAGAGCGGTGCAAAGGGCATCAAGACTATGGTAAGCGGACGTCTCGGCGGCGCAGAAATCGCTCGTTCCGAGAGCTACCACGAGGGTACAATTCCGCTTCAGACTCTTCGCGCTGACATCGAGTACGGCGTTGCAAGAGCAAACACAACCTATGGCGTAATCGGCGTTAAGGTTTGGATTTACAACGGCGAGGTTCTCAAGGGCGAAATCCGCGAGAATAAGCCCGCTCGTACCGAAAGAAACGAGCGCGGTGACAGACGCCGTAACGACAGAGCAAACGGCACGGGCAGAAACGGCGACCGTCGTCCTCCCCGTAAGCCCAGAACAGAAGCAAAAAAAGTTGAAGGGGGTAACGAATAATGCTGCTTCCTAAGAGAGTAAAGTACAGAAGAGTGCAGAGAGGCCGCCGCAAGGGCGTTGCTACAAGAGGCAACAAGGTTACAAACGGCGAGTACGGTCTTCAGGCACTCGAGGCTGCTTGGATTAAGTCCAACCAGATTGAGGCAGCCCGTGTCGCTATGACGCGTTATATCAAGCGTGGCGGTCAGGTTTGGATTAAGATTTTCCCCGACAAGCCCGTAACCACTAAGCCGCTCGGAACTCGTATGGGTTCGGGAAAAGGTTCTCCCGAATACTGGGTTTCCGTTGTAAAGCCCGGCAGAGTTATGTTTGAAATCGCGGGCGTTTCCGAGGAAACCGCAAGAGAAGCT
Source organism: [Eubacterium] saphenum (assembly GCA_004554555.1). Lineage (GTDB taxonomy): Bacteria > Bacillota > Clostridia > Oscillospirales > Ruminococcaceae > CAG-115. The sequence continues at coordinate 9,891 of SFLN01000101.1, forward strand.
ATGCGTCTCGCGATGCACAAGCTTCCCATCAAGTGCAAATTTGTTAAAAAGGAAGACGGAGGTGAGCTTTAATGAAGGCTTCGGAAATTAAATATCTTTCGGAAAAAGAGCTTGAAACAAAGCTCGCCGAGCTTAAACAGGAGCTTTTCAACCTGCGCTTCCAGCTCGCTGTAAACCAGCTTGACAACCCCACTAGAATTAAGGCTGTCAAGAAGGACATCGCTCGTATCAAGACCATTCAGCGCGAGCGTCAGCTTACAGCAGAGAATTAAGGAAGGAGGATAAGAACTAAAAATGGAAAGAAATCTTAGAAAAACCAGAGTAGGCAGAGTCGTAAGCGATAAGATGGATAAGACAATCGTTGTCGCTATCGAGGATAATGTTCGTCATCCTCTTTACAAGAAAATCGTAAAGCGCACCATCAAGCTCAAGGCTCACGATGAGGAAAACACCTGTAAGATAGGCGACAGAGTTGAGATTATG
>SFLN01000102.1 GCA_004554555.1 [Eubacterium] saphenum
GTATTGCAAATAAGAGAAACCTCCTCAGCTCGGGTGAGTTGTTCTTGTCCACTTGACAAATGCGCCAAACGTGGTAAAGCGTAGGTAAATTGTTAAGTTAGATGCAAAATAGCTATAAGTTTAGGTTTGACAATAGCCGATTACCCCTTTCTCGCGGGCAATCGGCTTTTTTCAGCTTTTCGTTTCGGTAAGCTCATCGGCTTTTTGCGGATTTTCGTCCGTTTTGTTCGGGTTGTCGATTGTGATAATAAAGCCCTCCGCGAATTTGTACTTGTCGCGGCGGTGTATGTACAAAAAGCCCGCCGCCGAGAAAACCGCCGCTCCCAGCATATTTACCGCAAGGTCTTTCATCGTGTCGGTTATTCCCACGTCAAGATAGCCGCCCTCAATCGTGCAAAGCTCGTTTCCGTCCTTGTCGTAAAGCACCGTGTGGTCGATGTTCTTCACAACAACTTCCTTGTTTTCGCCGCTCGGGTTCAGCATAACGGACGCTACCGTTGTCACAATTCTGTCCTTTTGCATATCCTTGTGGAACATCTTGTCGCCGCTGAACTCGAAAAATTCCCACAAAACTCCCACGGTCATCGAGAAGCAAAACGAGATAAGCGCAACAAACACCGGCGTCATCTGAATTCGCTTAGAATGTGTGTTCAACAGGTCGATTAGCCCAAATCCAACCGACGCTGCGAGAAAGCCTGTTGTCGTGTGAAGTATGCTGTCCCAAATCGGGATTTTGTTGTAGAAATTCGCGATTTCCCCGAGTATTTCCGCCGCAAACACAAACACAATCACCGCGATTTCCAGCACGTTCGGGAGCGTTATCCCGATTTTCGACTTGAGGAACACCGGTATGTACATCAGCGCAACCGACAGCACGCAAAGCGCCACGTTCTGCCAATTCTCGAGGAAAATCTGTCTTATCATCACCAGCAAAACCGCGCCTACGCACACGTTCAGCACGATTACGCAGCTTTTCTTCGATGAGTGATAATTCTCTTTCAGTTGGTCTATGTATTTCGTCTTTTTCATCTTTTGAACACTTCCTTTTCTTTCGTTCAGCCATTCGTCAAATATAATCAAGCGCCGCGAAAAACATCTCGTACAAATCGTCCCAGCCCTCGGGCGCTTCCACTCCCCCGCCGTTCACCGAGCGCAGCATCGCCGCGCAGGACGTTTCGCCCTCGTCGATAAGCTCGGCGGCGGTTATCGGGAAGCCCTCCGCCGTGGATAACTCGCACAGCGCGTTAACGGGATTTCGGTCGCTTCGCGTCAAGTAAATCCGCTCTCTTAATAATTTGTCGTTTCTCGCCTTTTCAAGAAGCAAGGTCAGACTGTCGTTCATATTAAAATTCCCCCTATTGAATAACGCGCGCCGCTTCGCAGCATTAAAAAACTGCGAAGCGGAATCGAAATATTCATTATTTCAGCTCGTTTACAAGCCGCTTGAAGTCCCTGCCGCGCTCCTCGAAGTTGCGGTAGAAGCCGTAGCTTGCCGCTGCCGGCGAGAGAATAACCCGCGTTTTTGCGCAGCGTGACGCAAATTTCACCGCTTCTTCCATATCCGCCGCTTTTATCACGTTCACGCGGTGATTTTTGATGAGGTGCGCAATCCTCCGTCCGCTGTCGGGCAGCAGAATTACATTCTCCACAATACCGCTGTTCAAAAATTCTCCGAGCAAATCGTAGGAAATTCCCCTGTCCATTCCCCCGAGAATAAGGCAGTCCGTGCCGTCAAACGCTTTCACCGCGGCAATCGTCGCCTCGGGGACCGTGCTTATGCTGTCGTTGATGTACTCAACGCCGTTTTTCGTCGCGACATACTCCAAGCGGTGCTCAAGTCCACGGAATGTTTTGAGAGCGTCCAAGCACTTGTTCAAGTCCGCGCCCGCCGTAACCGCCGCCGCAAGCGCTGCCGCGATATTGTAGAGATTGTGCTTTCCGCGAAGTCCCGTTTGGATTTTTTCGGCAGGAATTTTCTCGCCGAAAACGTAAATATCGCTCCCGTCCGTCCACACGTCCGCTTCGCTGCCGAACGACATTGTTTTGATATTCGCGCCGCAGTCCACGGGCAGAAGCTCCTTGTTGACAAGCGCAGTCGCGCCGCTTTCCTGAAAACGCACGATGTTGCGCTTCGCCTGCGCGTAGGCGTCAAAGGAAACGTAGTGGTCGAGGTGCTCGGGGTAAATGTTAAGCAAAACCGCAATGTCGGGCGAGTGCGACACGAATTCCAGCTGATGACAGCTCATCTCGCACACCGCAACCGTGTCCTCGGTCATCTCCTCCAAACGCTGAAGCGGAGGCACGCCGATATTGCCGATAAGCATTGTCTTGATACCGCAGCTTTTCAAGAAATGATAGGTCAAGGAAGCTGTCGTAGACTTGCCCTTCGTGCCCGTTACGCCGATGATTTTGCACGGGTGCAGCCGCATCAGCATCTCCGTCTGCGAGATGATTTTGTCCTTCGTTTCGTCATCGTAGGCGTCCTTTATGATAACCCCCGGCGACTGCAAAATTATGTCGTACTCCTTGCAGATTTCAAGGTAGTTGTCGCCCGAAATCGGCGTTACATTGCGGATTTCCAACTCCAGCGGGTTGATGTCGGCAATCGCGATTTCACGGCAGCAATGCAGCCCCCGTATAATGTCCAGCCAGTTTCTGCCCTCGCGCCCCAATCCTAAAATAACGGCGCGCTTGTCTTGGAAAAGCGGTTTGAGTTTGTCGTAATTCATATTGCTGTCTTCCTCACATACGGTAAAAATTTTTCGGGAACAAAATTGTCCCTGTCAAAAAAGTTTTTCAAGTCCACGGGGTGATAATCGGGAAACCGCTCTGCAAAACGCGCCAGCAGCGGCGGCGGGTTGTCTTTTCGTCTGCCGAGCGCCATCGAAAGCGAAAGTCTGACCTCGCTTTTCGTTCCCACGCACTCGAACGGCTTATCCTCGCCGTCAAGCATCAGCCCGTCCAAAATCCCCGAAAGCTCGGTTTTCCGCAGCAAATCCGTGCCGAAAATCTTCACAAGCGTTTCGTCATCGAGAAAAGCCGCAAGCAAAATGTACACATACAGGCATTTCGCGCACTCGCAGCACCAGACGTCCGTTTTTCCGCCGAGATTGCAGCTTTGAAAAACCGGAAAATACTGCGGGTATTTCACGAATTCCCGCGCAATCTGCCACTCGGAGAGCGGTCGGAGCAGGCTGAAATACTCGGTGCATTCGGAGAAATTCTCGGTGCAGTATTCGCGGAAATCGCGCTCAAATTCGGTTGACTTGCTGTACTGGTGGTTCACGTTTTTGCCGTCAACGTAGGTTTCGTTTGCGCTGCTTTCGTTGGACAAAACCGCGTAGCGCTTGTTCAAAAAGCACCCGCAGAGCACTGTCGAAAAAGCCACAACCGCCGAGAAAGGTGTGTGCCCGTTGAGGTAGCCTTTTTTGTTCAGCTCGAGAAGCGTTTTGTCGATTGTCCGCTTGAAACAAACGGCTTTCTCAAGCGGTATTCCCGCCGCCTCCACGCAGCCGTAAATCGCTTTTCGCCCGTTTATCATAAACGGCGTGATGTCCTCGCCCGCTTGTTTTAGAATTTCCAGCGAAACCGCGCTGTCCTTGCCGCCGCCTATCGGCACAAGAGAGCCGGAAAGCCGCGGTGCAAAGCGCTTTTTCTCGGTTGGCGCGGGCGCTTCGATTGTCATAAAATCATCGAAATCCGCGTCAATTTGGTTGCGGTAGAAAAACTCGCCCAAGCCGTTGAAATACAGCTTTTTCCACCAGTTTTTCTGCCGCTCGGAAAGCGCTCCGCAGCGTATCTCCACGCGCGGTGAACAGCAGCATTTCCAATAGGAAACCAGCTCCGCCATTCCCAGCGAGAACATTATCAAATCCGCTTGCTCTCGGTCATATTCAAGTTTATCGATGTTAAACGGAAACGTCCAAGTTGGATAAAAATCATAGCCGTCAATGCCGAAATGATAGGTCAGAACGCCGTTTTCAAGCCGATAATCGTAGTAAACAAACGTCTTGTGCTTTTCGCGAAGTTCATCGTAAAGTCCCGTAAAACCGCCCCCTTTGCGATAAATTTATGTGAATTTTCAGTCCAAAATAACGGGCTTCGCCGTGAAATCCAGCCCGCAAACCCGCGGTTTCTCAAACGCAAGCGAGTAAATATCGCCGAGCCGCGCCTCGAAATTCGCCTGCTTCAGCGCAGCGCGAGAAGTCTGCGAAAGCGCTTTGAGAGAGGTATCGGCGGGGATTTTGCAGTCTGCCGCGCCGAGAATTTCCCGTCCGCGCGCGTTCATTCCCAGAATGTGGATATAGGCAGGCGGCTCGGCGGAAATTGCCTTCGTTATCCCGAGAAAACCGCATAACGAAGCGCGCCGAACCCTTGCGAGTGTGTAACGCTTGGTTTTCGTCAGGAACAACAGTTCCTCGAGAGAACCCGCCTTGCGGACAGCCTTGAAAAGCCGCTCGCCAAGACCGTTCGCGCAGTCGTAGAGCTGCTCGAAATCCTCTTTGTGAAGCAGGCGCAGCTTCGCCAAAATCGCCGTTTCGAGCCGCTTTATATCGGCTGTCGGCTCGTCTGAAACGGGCGCGAAAGCCGAATAATCCTCGCCTGCGAAAATCTTCTTCCTTATCGATGAGCCCGACGCGAAAATATCGTCGTTGTCGTCGTCGTGAGCCGCGCCCGCTCGTTTCACGGTGAACGGCTCGATGCGGCTTCCGATGTTGTCGAGCGCGTTCAGATACTCGATTGCCAGAGTGTTGTTAGGAGAAGCGATTACCTCGGAAACGTCCTCGGTGTAAAACTCGCGAAGCGTTTCCTGGAGCGCCGCCGGATAGCTTTTCCCGCGCTTTATCAGCGTAGCGAACTCGTCGGTGTGCAGGCAGTACTCGACCGCCCCCGAAGCCTCTTTTAATGCGGAAATCTCGCCGCTTTCGCTTCCAAAAGACAGCATCTCCACGCACCCGAGTGCCGAAATCAAACTCACCGCGCCCCGCGCAAACCCCTCCGCCGACATCAGCGAATACCGCGCAGGCAGTTCGATAACCAAGTCAGTGCCGTTTTCCAGCGCCGTTTTCGTGCGGGAGTACTTGTCAAAAATCGCCAAATCCCCGCGCTGTACAAAATTCCCGCTCATCACGCTCACAATATGCGTTGCTCCCGCCTCGCGCGTGCGGTCAAGCAGGTATTTGTGCCCGAAGTGAAAAGGGTTGTACTCGCTGATAACTGCGGCGATTTTCATAACGTTCAACTCCCGTGAATGCAATTTTAATATACCATAGTTCTATTTTACAACATTTTTTCAACAAAATCAATAAATTTTAAGAAATTTTTCTGAAAAATACTTGATTTTTTTCACAAAATGTTTTAAAATAGTAGTTGAAATTTGCAAAAAACCAAAAATTCGGATTTATGAAAGGAAATTTGAAAGATGAAAATTCTGGTAATCAACGCGGGAAGCTCTTCTCTTAAGTATCAGCTCCTCGATATGACCGACGAGAGCGTTATCGCAAAGGGCAACTGCGACCGTATCGGCATCGGCGGTCACATAAAGCACACCACCTTCGACGGCAGAACCGTTGATATTGACTGCGACTTCCCCACCCACACCGAGGCTTTTGAGAAGCTTGTTGAAGTGCTCACCACGGGCGACGCTGCCGTTATTTCTTCGATGAGCGAAATCGCTGCCGTTGGTCACCGCATAGTTCACGGCGGTGAAAAATTTGGCGCAACAACTATCGTTGACGACGACGTTATTCAGGCAATCGACGACCTCGCAGAGCTTGCTCCCGTACATAACCACCCGCACGCGCTCGCACTCAGAGCCTGCAAGAACGTTATCGCGCCCGGCACTCCTCAGGTTGCCGTTTTCGATACCGCGTTCCACTCCACAATGCCCGAAAAGGCTTATATGTACGGTATGCCCTACGAGGCTTATGAGAAATACCACGTTAGAAAGTACGGCTTCCACGGCACCTCTCACCGCTTCGTTTCTCAGGCACTCGCTGACGCTATGGGCAAGGATATCAAGGACCTCAAAATCGTTTCCTGCCACCTCGGCAACGGCTCTTCGATAACCGCGGTTGACGGCGGCAAGTCCATCGATACCTCTATGGGCTTCACTCCCCTCGACGGCGTTATCATGGGCACACGCTCGGGCTGCGTTGACCCGTCCGCTGTAACCTACCTTGAAAACAAGATGAGCCTCACTCCGAACGAGATGAGCGATTACCTCAACAAGAAGTCCGGATTCCTCGGAATTTCCGGCATCTCCAGCGACGCAAGAGATTTGGGCGAGGCTGCCGCTCACGGCGACCACAAGGCTAAGCTTGCAGGCGAAATGCTCCGCTATGAAATCAAGAAGTACATCGGCTCTTACGCAGCTATTATGAACGGTCTGGACGCTGTTCTCTTCACCGGCGGTATCGGCGAAAACTCCGACGCTCTGCGCGCTGATGTCTGCAACAATATGGAAGTTCTCGGCATCAAGCTCGACGAAAAGGCAAACACCGGTCTTCGCGGAAAGCTTGCGAAAATCTCCGCTCCCGACAGCAAGGTTCAGGTTTGGGTTGTTCCCACCAACGAGGAGCTCCTCATTGCAAGAGATACCAAGGAAATTGTTGAGAAGAACAAGTAATTCTCGGCGAATTAACAGATTAAATCGCGAAATCCCCTGCTTTTCGGCGGGGGATTTTTGTTTATCGGAAATCAGCGCGGCTTGTCGGAATTCTCGTTTTGCAGCTTGAACGCGGTCTTT
>SFLN01000103.1 GCA_004554555.1 [Eubacterium] saphenum
ATTATCTTACCTGTTATACCTGTTGAATTATCATATTTTATACCACCATTGTAGTATCTGTTCATACCGATACCACTACCATGGGATCCGCCTGTGGCATTAAGTGTACCTGTTCCGTCTATTGTCAGTGTACCATAGTCTGATGTTATATTATTCGCATACACTGCTATACCTGCATAATAGCTCGGCGCTTTTACATTAAGTGTGCTGCCGTCCTCAAGATGCAATGTAAGTGATGCACCTGATTCAATCTTTATCGGTGCAGTTGTGGTAGATGTGATTGAAACATCACCACTTATTGTAAGTTCAGCCCTTGTACCTGATTTTACAATGATAATATTTGCTGTTGTTATATCAGAAAGTGAATACTCCCCATTTTCAGATATAGTTACTGTACCCGTACCAAGTGACTCTGTAATATCCTTTACTGTTGGTGTCGGCAACGGAGTTGGAGTTGGCTCTTGTGTCGGCTCTACAGTAGGGGTTGCTGTCGGCGCTTGTGTCGGCTCTGCAACAGGAGTTGCTGTTGGTGCTTGTGTCGGCTCTGCAACAGGAGTTGCTGTTGGTGCTTGTGTAGACGCTGCGGCAGGAGTTGCTGTTGGTGCTTGTGTCGGCTCTGCGGCAGGAGTTGCTGCCGGTTCTTGTGTCGGTTCTGCAACAGGAGTTGCTGTCGGCGCTTCTGTAGACGCTACAATGGGTTCTGCTGTCGGTGCTTCTGTTGGCTCCTCCATTGTTTTTACATCTCCATCATTGAGCATCTTAGTAAAAATTTCAGCTGTTTCTATTGATAACCCAGACAATTCTGATTCTGTATTTACGGAATCAGCAGGAACAAAAGCCGGATAATTATATAACGGTATTAATTTTTTACTGCTGTGTGATTTAGATTCTGATACCGATCCGGTTTCTTCGCTTTCATCAGGTTCTGATGTGGTTTCAACCTCAGGCGATACTGTAACTTCTGCTGTTGCTGTTGGTTCCGGTGTTTCCGGAACAGCTGTTTCCTTCGGTTCTGCTGTTTCGGGTGCAGATGATGTTTCCGGTGCAGATGATGTTTGCGGTGCAGAAGTGACTTCTGCTTCCGTCTGCATTTCTTTTGCAGATTCTTCTGCCGCCTTCTCCTCCTCAGATGTATCTTGTGTATTTATATTTTCTTGAGAGGTTTCCGTTATATCTGTCTGGACTTTATCTTCAGAAGAATTATTCTGTTCATCTTCATTTGATTTAAAATTATCATTATCAAAAATCTTCTCGGCTTTGGCGTTCTCGAAACTGCCGTCAATCTTTTTCATATCCGACAGCTCGAGCTTTTTCTCGCTCAAAACGCTTTCGCCAAGGTATTCCGTTTCGCGCACCCAAAGCTCACCGTTGTTTTCAAACAATTCAAGATAGTTGCCAAAACCGTTATTTGAAAACATATAGAGCTGTTTTTCCGAGTAATCGCAAGCGCTTATCAGATTTCGCGCCGCCCGTCGCCGTTTAAATCCGCAAGATAAACCTGTAAAATCGGCATTCCCGAAGCGATTACTTCGCCGTTTGCGGTGATTTTATTGTGCATACATTCAAAGGCAACGCCCTCATATTCGGGCATCGTGAACTCAAATTTGTATTCCCTGTAATCTTCTAAACCGTCTAAATCATAGCCAAGTTTTTCGACAGCTGCCGAACTCGCAGCTCCCGATGAATTATCGGACGCAACAAGCGAGTTTTTGCCAACATTTTTGAGCACCAGCGGAAGCACAATCGCAGCCGCCGCGCAAAGTCCCGCCAAAGCGATAAAAATCGGAGCTTTCCGCGATTTCTCCTCGCTTACAACTCTCGGCTTTCCGTCGGGAATAACGCTGTCATTTTGGTTAGATGTTTTTTCGATTTCTTCGATAGCTTCGCGGCTGAATTCATCGCTGATTGAACCCAAAGCCTGCGTAATTCTGCTGATTTTCATACTTCAATTCCCTCCTTAACAAGGTGTTCGCGCAGCTTTTTCCGCGTTCTGCAAAGCATTGAATTAACCTTGTCCTCGGTGAACGAGAAATGCCTTGCGATTTCCTTTTGCGTGTAAAAATACACATATTTCAACACAAAAACCTTGCGGACAATCGGCTGCTGTTTTGCCAGAAAATCGTTGATTGCTTTGCTGATTTCTTCGTCTTCAACAGATGAACTTATTCGGTCATCGGGAAGGATTTCTTCAAGCTCGGACAGCGACATCGCAAGCTCCGACGAGCGTTTTTGGCAATTGTTGTAGCGCAGGCGAGTTAAAGCGAGATTTCGCGTTATCTTGCAGACAAAGCCCTTCAGACTGTTCGGCTCTGTCGGCGGGATTGAGTTCCAGAGCTTCAAAAACGCGTCGTTCACGCACTCCTCGCTGTCCTCGTTGCTGTCAAGAATTTTGTTTGCGACGCTCATGCAAAGGTTGCCGTATTTCCGCTCGGCTTCGGAGATTGCCGCCTCGTTTCTGTCGAAAAACAGCCCGATTATTTCACCGTCGTCCATTTGTACACCTCCATTTTTTGAAAAGCTTTTCTACTCTTTAAGATGATTTTTTTCGGCGGTTGCTTTCACTTTTTTCTAATTATATCAAAATTTGTCGATAAATGCAAATTAAACCGCTCAACAAACAAAAATTATCGGCGGAATGCTCGTTGGAGACTAACAAAAATTAACCCTCCGCCAAACAACGGAGGGTTATGTTTATTTCAGCGGTTCCTCGGATTTTTCGTCTTGGTTATCTTCAGCATCGGCTTTCCGAGCCATTTTTGCCGCTCGCCTCTTTTTAAGAAGTATCGCCCACAGCACTATATTTACCGCGATAAGCAGAGCGCACCCGCCGATTATAAGCACGGTGACAAACTCCGTCTGCCGCAGCTGCACGCAGAAATATCCTGTACCGTCGGAGAGCTGCGGATTCTCCACAATCAGATAATGCCCATTTTGGGTGAATTCCACGTTCTTCCACGAGCCGTTCATAAACTGCATTACGTTCAAAGAGCCTCTGCCGCTCGGTGCCAGAAAACGCAGCTGCGTAATTTCCCTGTCCTCAAGGTCGCAGATTATTTCCACAAGCCTAAGCTCGCTGTTATTGTCGGGCGGGAAAACACTGCTGCTTTCGGTGGAAACCTTGACGACGCTCACGTCATCAAAAAAACCGTCAGCAAGCACAAGCGGAAATTCTCCCGATTTTTCGGTGCTTTCAATTACCGTGATGTAAGGACTGTATATCGCCTCAACCTCCGTCGGAAATGTCACGCACTCGTTGTCGAAATCCGACCACTTTGCAAAATACCCGCTCTTCACGGGGATTTTCGGGAAATCTTCCTCGGAGAGCGCCGCGCCGTAATCCACGCAAATTGTGTCTGTCACCTTGCCTTCCACAATAAACTTAACGTTGATTTCCGACGTGCTGCCGGCAAGCCGCGCAAATTCCGCAAAATCAATCGGATATGCCGCTCCCGCATAGCTTACGCCGTCAATTCCCGCAGTTCCTCGGTCAACAAATTTGTTTCGCAGAACCTCGGTGTTGTCGTCCGAAAAGTCCACAAATCCCGCAATCGCGCCAACGCGCTCGGTGCAATCGGAAACCTTCAGTATCGCGGCATTGTCGGTGAGGATAAGCCCCTGCCCCGCGATACCGCCGACATAACTCATCGCTGAAACCGAAGCTTTTACAATACAATCCCTTATCGCCGCCGTGGAACTGCCTGCAATTCCTCCGACATAGCTGCCGCTTGTTGCGGTAACCTTGCCGTTTTCAACGGAGTTTCGCACAACCCCCATTTCCATTCTTCCGACAATGCCACCGCAGTAGTTTTTCTTCGCGGTAACTTCACCCGTGTTGGTGCAGCCGTCTATAATATCCCGAACCTTGTAGCTGTAACTGAACGAGGTTTCCCCTGACTGCGCGATATCGTCCTCGGGGTCAAAATCAACGTCGATTGCCATTGAACCCGTAATACCGCCGATGTTCACATCGCCCTGCACCCCGCCGTAATTCACGCAGGACACAACCGTTCCCTGTCTGCTTGAAGAGCCGTCCTCGGACACATCTGTGGTGAAGCCGCTGTCATCATCGGACATCAGCTTGTCTTTCATCTCCTGTAAAATATCGTTGATTTTCGCAAATTCATCGTTGATTTCTTGGAAATCGTCCATCAACAAGTCGCCCTGCTTATTTGCCGTGCTGCTGATAACGGAGATTGCGCTGATTACTCCCGAGAAATTGTTGGAAAAGCCGTCCACTGCTGCGGTAAATTCTTCATCTGCTGCGGGAAACTCAACCGCCGGCTTGTCGCCAAGAATTTTCGCGGTATCGGCAAGCTGACCGCAAGCTTCAGCTAAAACCTCACAAGCCTCCGATAAGTAGGAAAACGCGTCCGAAGCCGCTCCCGAAGCGCTCTCCAGCGTATCAAACGCCGAGGAAATGCTGTCCGCAGCCTTGTTGAAATTATCGCCTGCGGAAGTTATCGAGTCTGCGGAGTCGGAAATCTTGTCAAGTGCGTCCGAAATCAGCTCAAGGCTGTCTTGAACCGCAGCGGTATCAATCTCATCGGCAATCACGTTCATCGCGGAAATTATCTCGTCCGAGCAGGAGGATATTTTGCTCAACGAATTATTTATCACGTCCAACTGCTTTGAAATCTCGTCGTAGGTGTCCTCGGGGATATCGGAGCTGCTGATTTTTTCGTATGCGTCGGTAACCTTCGCGAGCGCTTCTTCAGCGTCCTCAAGTGCCTCGCTCAGCTCTTTTGAAGCGGTTTCAAGCTCGTCAAGTCCTTCGTTAAGCTGTTCCGAATTCACCGCTTTCTCGAGAGAATCCGCAGCATTTGAAAGGTGTTCAGCCGCAGATGAAATGCTGTCAGACGCGGCTCTCAGCTCTTCGGTCGCCTTGTCCGTGTCGGGAACTGTCTGCGAAGCCGCCTCCAGAGCCGCCGCAGCGTGAATGGCAGCATCGCTTAGGTCGTTTATCGACGCAACCAGCTCGTCAAGACCTTTCTGCAGCTCCTCACCGTCAACCGCACCCACAATCTTCTCCAATGCGGCGCTCATTCTGCTTAGCGCGCTTGTAACGTCCTGAAGGCTGCGGGAAAGCTCGATTATTCCATCGGACAAATCCTCAAAGTCCTGCCCGTTAACCCAATCCGCCAAATCATCGCAAGCCTCGCCGATTTCATCAAGCGCCGTGATAATTTTTTTCACCTCGCCGTTGATTTTGCCAAGCTCGTTTATAATCGTTTTCACAGCGTCGTTCACGCGGTCTGCGTCACCCAAAGCCTCACTCAATTTCTTTGAGGCGGAGCTGATATCGTCAAGTCCCTCGGAAATACCGTCAATTGCTTCATTGAGCCGGTCAATCCCTGCCTGCGCGCTGTCAATTGCCGACTGCATATCGTCGTTTGCGGCGGTGATTTCATCGAACACCTTCTCAAGAGAGCTGCTGAAGCTGCTGAGCAAATCAAGCCCCTTGCGAAAGCCTTCCAATGCGGGAGCTGCTCCGTCAAGCGCCTCGTCAACTCTCGCCGAAACCTCGTTCAGCCCATCAGCCCAGCCATTGTAAATTCCCTCGGCACGGTCGGAGATATCGTCCGCAGATTGGCGAAGCTGCTCCATCTGCCACGTCAGCCCCTGCACTTTGTCGTTCACCGTTCCTCCGGCGGCTTTCGCGTCGGAAATGAGTTTTTCGCAAAGCTCCCCGAGAACCGCCGTTTCGTCCAGCAGTTTCTGCGCGGTGTCCTTGTCGAAATCAATGCTGCGATAAGGCTCCATCTGCCCGACAATACCGCCGACGTCCTTTCTGCCGAAAATCTCGCCGTTGTTCACGCAGGCGCTGACATATCCGCACTGCCTGCCGACAATTCCACCGACATTGTAGCCGATATGAGGATATCCCACTGTCCCGAAATTCTCACAGCCCTGAACTATACCGTCCGAAAAGCCCGCAATTCCTCCCGCGTCCGACATTGAAGACGGCTCCTCCTGCGAGATAATGCTGTCCCAGTCAATGTCGCGGATAGAGAGCTTTGCCTCGGACGCGGTTGTGTTCACGCTGCAGCGGCTTGTGCAGTTCATTATCGTGCCCAAGCTGCTTCCGGCAATACCTCCCGAAATATGCTCGCCGGAAATTGCACCCGTGCTGCCGCAGCCCGAAATAAGCCCGCTCTTTTCATTTATGCCAACAATTCCGCCGACATAGCTGCTGCCGTTTACGGAACCGTCAAAATTGCAGTTGATGATATTTCCCGCGTTATTTCCCGCAATTCCTCCGATATATTCGGAGCTTCCCGAGGGAGATACAACGCCCTTAACCGTGAGGTTTTTGACCAAAGCGCCGTGCTGAACATATCGGAAAAGCCCGAAATGCGAGCCTTCTTTCGTTATCTTGAGCCCGGAAATTGTATGACCGTTTCCGTCAAAAGTACCGCCGAAAACGGGTATCGGCGTAAACTCCCCGGAAAGGCTGATATCCGCAGAAAGCGTTACATAAAGGTTTTGGCTGTACGAATCCAGCCGACAGCTTTCAGAAAACCGCAAAAGCCCTTCTTCATCGGAAATTGTAAACTCCTGCCGTGAACTTTGCGATGAGCGAACAGCCGCATTTGCTGCAAGGCTGCTTGTCGGCATCGACAAAGCGAGGACAACAGCAGCGGCAATAGAAACAAATTTTCTTAATTTCATACTTCTGTCTCCTCCTTTTATTACAAGCTGTTATCCGCGCCATCGGACGAACCGATGGTTATTCCTTCGATACCGGCGATTTGGTCGGAGGCGGCGTTGTTTGACATCTGCTCGTCAACCCGCTGTATTAAGTTCACGGCGTTTTCGCTGTCAAGCTGCGCGCTTATCTCGCCTTGAATAACACCCGAAATCTGCGCGTCTACTATTCCCGAAACATAACCGCGGATATGCCCGTTCACGCGCATATAATCCGAGGTGTGCCGAACGGTTTCTCTGCGTTTAAGGGTGAACGATGTCTTTTCAATTATCAAATCTCCCAGCAGAAGCGTCGGCGGAAGCACAAACATTACCAGGAATATCGAAATAAACGTGCCGCGTCCAAGGCAGATACCGATGGAAGATATCGCGGGGTCGGATGACAAAAATCCTATCAGCATACCTGCAATTGCAAGAATTGCGCCCGAGCTGACAATAGTCGGGAACGCGTGATTAAGCGTTTCCACAATTGCGTCTTTGAGCGGCATCTGCTTTTTAAGCTCGGTGTAGCGGCTGGAAATTACGATTGCGTAATCGATGTTTGCACCCATTTGAATTGAGCTGACAATAAGGTAGCTCATAAAGAAAATGTTGGTGTCCTCGAGCACGGGGAACGAGAAGTTTATCCAGATAGCGCCCTGAATTATCGCCAGAAGCAGCACGGGAAGTCCCGCAGACTTAAATGTGAACACCAATATTATCAGCACAAACAGCAGCGACAGAATACTTACCATAAGGTTATCCGTAGCAAAGCTTGTTCCCAAATCATAATCGCTTGTGGAGTCGCCGACTATGTAAGCGCCTTCGGGATAATACTCGTACACAAGCTTGTGAAGCTCGTCAAGAAACGCAAAGGTTTCAGCGCCTTCCTCGGGAAGGTTTGTGCTGAGCAGAATTCGGCTGTAATTCTCGGTTCCAAGCTGAAGCTTTGCGTTGGTGAGCTGCTCGTTAAGGTCATCGAGCTTCTCGTTGAGGTCATCGTCAAGGGTGACGTAGCCCGCCTCCTTTTGCTCATAAATATAGCCGAACATATCAATCAGCGGCACGGCATAGCTGTTCACGGAGCTTACAATCTGCCCGTAATTCTCCTCGGAAGCAGCGTATGCCGAATATGCAAGCCGTACTATCTCGATATCCATATCGGTAAGCTCCGCAAACTGCCGCGGCGTGAGCGCATCGGTCAGCATATATCCGTCCATCGCCTCAATATTCGCAAGCCCCAGCGCTGAGTCAACCTCCGTCAGCCTTTCCAGTCGGTTCAACAAGCGCTGCTCCTTGTTGTAATCGCCTGCGGGAACCATAATTACCACAAGATTGTCGGTTTTAAAGGTGTTTTCGATTTTTTCCTCGGCAATTTGCGAGGAATTTTTGGTGTAGGTTGAAAGCGTGGAATAACCGTACACATAATTGCAGTTGTTTGACAAAATAAAGCTGATAACAAGAACTATCGCGTAAATCGGCGGCAAAATCAG
>SFLN01000104.1 GCA_004554555.1 [Eubacterium] saphenum
TACTGCACCAGATTGAGGCAAAGCCGTTAAGGTGCGAAATATTATCGGGGTGCAGAATATCGGTTTTCTGCTTTAAAAGCGGAATTACCACAACAGACGCGTCCATCAGCATTTTGTGCTGTTTTGGAACAGCGTTTCTGTAAGCGCTCTGCTGTTCGCTGTCACTCAAATTCCAATCCTTCAAAAGCTGCTCCATATCTTCATCGGAAATGCCTTTCGGAATTATATCCAGCAGCTTTGCCACGGTTTCTTTGTCGCGAATTACAATATAATGCCAATCTCGCATATGGTCGTTTGTTGGAGCTTTCAGCGCTGCCGCGATTATTCTCTCGACAACAGCCTGCGGTATCTCCTCGTTCTCAAAATCACGGATTGTTCTTCTTTTTTCAACAGCTTCGTAAAATTCCATTTTGCACAATCTCCATCGTTATTCCGCAGCGCTCTTCCCCGTTTTGCCAAGCTTTTCAATCAAAATCGAAGCAACCACTCCGAGCAGCAGGAACACAAATCCGTAGCCGGTTTGCAGGTTGAACCCGAAGCCGTCCGGCAAAATCGCGTAAACCGAGCCGATTACCAAGCCCATAAGCGCGGAATATACCATCAATCTGTTCTTCGCGATGAGCATCGAAATCAGCTTCGCGCCGACCACAATTCCCACAACCGCGCCGATTGCGAACGGGATTATTACATAGAAATTGAACGTTGAAAGCGCGCCGATTATCGTTTCGTAAACGCCCAGCAGCATCATCACAAACGAGCCGGAAATTCCCGGAATTATCATCGTCACCGCCGCAAGCGCCGCGCTTCCCACCATTTTCAGCGAGAACACCAAGTCAAAGCCCTCAACCGTTTCCGCGGTCAGCGAGAAAATGTTCAGCTTCTCAAGCACCGCAAGCGCTATCACAAACGCCATCGCTATCACAAACGGCACTATGCAAAGCGGTTTCGGCTTTTTTTCGGCAGTGCCGAGGCGATAAATCAGCGGTATTCCGCCGAGTATCAGTCCGATGAAGAACATATTTGTCTGCACGCCGAAGCTCACAAACATCTGCGAGATTACCTTCGCGGAAACCAGAATTCCCGCGCCCGCTCCCAGCGCAAACGTCAGCAAAAACGGGAAATTCTTGAAGATTTTCTTTATCCCCGAAATCGCGTCCGTGAGTCTGTCGAAAATTCCGAAAACCACCAGCATTGTGCCGCCGCTTACTCCCGGAATTACGTTTGCCGTGCCGAAAATCAGCCCGCAAAGAAAATACTTCAGATACTCAACTACTTTTTTCATTTTCGCTCCTATTCCCCAAAACTTGTCTTATCTTATTTTTATGAAACGTTTGATGAAATAATACACCATTGCGGGGAAAATTCCCGTCAAAAAGCTCACCATCAGCGCGAGGAAATTTATCGGGAACAGCCCGAACGACGTGTTCACGGACGGTATATAGCACAACAAAATCGGTACTAGAACCGACGCTGCAACGCCGGCTTTTGCGAGTGTACTTGCGTTTTTCATCGTTCTGAACGGCGAGTCGTCCGATTGACCGAGCACCGCAAATGCCGCCGTGCAGCAGAAATATGTGAGCAGCGCGCAGCTTATTCCGTTTTCGGTGTTCACGCTGTTCAGACCGTAGGACGCCGCCGCAACCAGTCCCGAGAGCGCGCCGACAAGCGCAGCCTTCCCGATAAAACGGAAGTTCAGCTTACGCTCGGCGACAAACTCCGAAGGCGGCATTCCGTACTCCATATCGGCTTTTCCGCCCGCGTAGCCAACCGCCAGCAGCGGCAAAATCAGCATTGTCACAAGCGCGATTATCGGCGGGTTCAGGATAACGCTTTCGGTTAGGAAAAGGTTGAAAATCACCAGCACAATCAGCCCGATATACCCCGAAATCACCAGCGATACCGCGCGTTTAATATTTCGGTGAATTTGCCGCGCGCAGGAAATCGTCTGCGCAATCGCGAGGAAATTGTCGTCGTTCATCACGATATCCGCCGCTTCGCAGGTACTCCCGACGCTGTGCGCGGAAATCGTTATGCCGATGTTCGCTTCGTTTAGCGCCTCCGCATCGGTCGGTCGCGTTCCCGTCATCGCCACAACTTCCCCGTTTTTCTTGAAACGGTCGATTATATACAGCTTCTGCTCGGGTGAAATTTTCGCGTAAATATTCGCGCTGCTGTCAAGCTCCGCGCCCTTTTCGCAGATTTGCTCGATTTCAGCTCCCGTTATCACCTTGTCCGTGGAAATGCCAATCATCTTACCAGTTGAAACGGCAACGCTCGGGTTCTCCTCCGTCAGCATAACAACGCGCACTCCCGCTTTTTTGCAGGTCTTGACTGCGGTTGAAACCGAGTCGCGAAGCGGCGCTGAAAATGCCGCAAATCCAACAAAGGTGTAGCTGAAACCGATGGTCTTGTCCAGCTCGCCCGAATTTGCTTCAACGCACGCAAACGCAAGCACCGTGCAGCCGTTTTCGTAGTAATCCTGATAGCGCTTCTGCGTTGCCAAAAGCGTTTCGCCGCTCAGCTTGCACATCGGCAAAATCTGCTCGGGAGCGCCCTTTATGCAGTAAATATTGTCGCCGCCGACTTCCCACAAAGCACCGCTTATTGTGTCGCCGCTGTCGGCAAGATTTTCGATGAACTTGTAGTCGGTGTAAACGTTTGAGATTTTCTCGTCGAAAAACGTCGCCTTAACCATCAGCGCGCGCTCGGCAGGGTCTGTTGTGTTCTGTCCGCACGCAAGCGCCGCTACCTTGTAGAGAAGCTCCTCGCTGCGGGCGTAAATTCCGCGCACCTCAAGACGATTTTTGGAAATCGCACCCTCTTTTTCCACACAAAGCACCGACAGGCTGTTCAGCTTTTCGATATCGCTCAGCGATTTCACAACCGCGCCGCTTTTGATAAGCTCCGCCGAGCCTTTCGTGTAGTAGTATCTGATTATCGAGGAAATGCCTGTCGGTATAAAGCAAAGTCCCAGCGAAACCGCTCTGAATGCTGACAAAATCATATCCTCACCGCCGAGGAATTTCACCAAGATGGAAATTATTGTAATCAAAAGCGCAACCAAAGCGCACACGGGCACCATTCTGCGCACGATTTTCTCAAATCCCGTGTAATACGGGTGACGCTCGGGGGTTTCGCCGATACGCTGGTACAGCTTTGTGTCAACGCCCGTCGCGCTTACGCGGCAAACCGCAATTCCCGAAAGAACCGTTGTTCCGCTGTACACGAAGGTCGGCTTCAGCTCGTTTTTGGAAATCGCACCCGTGTACTTTGCAACAGGCTTGTTGCTGCCCGTGAACACGCTCTCATCGCACGTCAAATCGCGCGCTTCGAGAATATAAGCGTCTGCGGGTACACGCTCCCCGGACTGCACCACAATCGTGTCCTCGGGAACTATGTACTCCTTTTCAATCAGCTTCAGCGCGCCGTTTCGTATAACCCTAAACTTGACCGTCGTGCTCTCCTTCAGCTCGTAAAGACGCTTGTCCGCAGATTTTCTGAAATAAATCTCGCCCGCGCAATACGCCGCGTCAATCAGAATTGTGAAAATTCCCGCGCCGACGCCCATTCCGAAAAAGCACAAAACTCCCGCAATAAACATCAGCAAAACCGACGGCGACAGAAAAATATCGGCATAAGAAAACTTCTCCACGCGCTTTGTATCTTTTGTATAGACGTTCAGACCGTAGAGCTTGGTGTTCTTTTCTATTTCACTTTCGGTCAACCCGAAATAATCCTCTTTGAAATTAAAAAATTGAGCCATTTTATTTCCCTCATTATAGTAATTAGGTATACACATTTTATTATACATCTTTTTAACAATAAAATCAAGTATTTTTCGTATATTTCTTACAAAAAGAGCCTGCCGTTCCCAAGAAACGACAGGCTGTTTTTTACTTCTCTTTAACCGCAATCCAAATCTCGCAGTAATAATTCGGGTTATCGACGTCATCGGACGGGTAAACCTCAAGCTCCACGCCTTGACCGTACTCGTAGCGCGGATTCTGCGGGAAAAACTCGGTGACGATTTTCTTATAGGTGTCCGAGAAACTCTCGGGCATTTTGCCCCTGCAAGCGAACACCGCGTAAGTGTTCTCGGGGATTTCCACAACCTCAAGGCTATCGTCGGCAAGCGGTCTGCCGTCGTACTCCACGCCTATTCCGTAAGGGAACTTGTTCGCTTCCATATCACACGAAAAGCAAATTCCCAGCAAGCCCTTTAAACGCGGCTCTTTCGGGAAATAACCGAGAATATTCTTGATTGTGCCGTCCGAAGTGCAATCGTCCCAGAATGCCGAAATATCAGCTGTTGCCGTTGCATTTTCGGGCTTTGTCACCTGCTTTTTCTTGCAGACAATTTTAAGTGCATCTACCTTCTCAATCCTGTAATCCATTGTTGTTCCTCCTATTAATGTCAGTTTGACCGACAGCCGCGAGAAGGATTTGACCACAGCTCCGCGTTTAGCTTCGCTTGGTGTTACGCCGTGAAAGCGGGTGAAAGCGCGCGTGAAGCTCTCGGGCGAGTCGTAGCCGTACTTCATCGCGATTTCAATTATCTTTTCATCGGTGTGGATTATGTCGTTCGCCGCAAGCGACAGCCGTCTCATTCGGACGTACTCGCCGAGCGTGAACCCGCAGAGAATACTGAACACACGCTGAAAGTGAAACGACGATGAATAGGCCTCGCGCGCCGCCGCTTCATAGTCGATTTCTTCTGTGAGGTGCTGCTCTATGTAGTCAATCGCCCGCTGAATTCCCGAAATCCATTCCATTCTCTTCCCTCCTGTCGTAACTTCATTATATCACAACAACTTTGGATTTTCTTGATATTTCTTGCTTTCCGATGTTAAGAAAAAGCACCTTGAAAACCAAAGTGCTTTTATCGTTATTTCATATTCCGTTCCAAAGGAATTTTTCGAGATTTACACGGTTGTCCACAACCTCAACGCCCTCTGCTTTGAGCAGCTCGGCTTGCTTGTTGACGCCGCCGAACGCAAATGCCTCGGATAGCTCGCCAAAACGGTTTACCACGCGATAACAGCGTATGTTCTCGGGGTCGGGATTAACGTGGAGCGCGTACCCCACAACCCTCGCCCAGCGCGGATTTCCCGCCAGCATAGCAATCTGACCGTAGGTTGCCACTCTCCCGTACGGGATTTTTTTCACAACCTCGTAAATCTTTTCAAAGCTCGTCACTTAAATCGACCTCGTTCGCCGTCAATCAGCGTTGGCTTATCTAAACCGCGCTTGGTGTTCGACCAACTTCACCCGCTGCTTCAACAAAACTGCTCTCAGTGCGCCTTTTTCTCGGCTTTAACCTTTGCGCGCTTTGCGTCACGCTCGATTATCGGCTCGGCTCCGTCAAGGCACTGGGCGGTAATCGTAACCTTCGTTATCGTCGGGTCGCTCGGCGCGGTGAACATAATCTCCCGCAAAACGTCCTCGACTATCGAACGCAGTCCGCGCGCGCCCGTTTTCGCGGCAATTGCCTTCTTCGCGATTGCCCTCAGCGCGTCCTCCTGGAACTCCAAATCGATGTTGTCCGCCTTGAAAAGGCACTTGTACTGCTTGATAAGCGCGTTTTTCGGCTCGTGCAGAATTCTCATCAGCGCGTCCTCGTCAAGCGCCTGAAGCGGCGTTACAATCGGCAGACGTCCGATAAGCTCGGGGATTATGCCGAATTTCACCAAATCCTGCTGAGTAACCAGCTTTAGCATATCCGCGCTTTCCTTGTCCTTGGGCGACTTTACGTCAGCGCCAAAGCCCATCGCCGAGCTTGAAACGCGCTGCGCAATCATCTTTTCAATGCCCTCGAACGCGCCGCCGCAAATGAACAGAATATTCTTCGTGTTCACCTGGATAAACTCCTGGTGCGGGTGCTTTCTGCCGCCCTGCGGGGGAACGTTTGAAACCGTGCCCTCGATGATTTTCAAAAGCGCCTGCTGTACGCCCTCGCCGCTTACGTCGCGCGTTATCGAGGTGTTCTCGCTTCTGCGGGAAATCTTGTCGATTTCGTCAATGTATATAATTCCGTGCTCAGCCGCCTCGATGTCATAATCAGCCGCCTGAATAAGCCTCAGCAGCACGTTTTCAACGTCCTCACCGACATAACCTGCCTGCGTGAGCGTGGTGGCGTCGGCAATCGCAAACGGAACGTTAAGCATCTTTGCAAGCGACTGCGCGAGCATTGTTTTACCAACGCCCGTCGGTCCGAGCAGCAGCACGTTCGACTTCTGCATCTCGACGTCGCCATCTTCGTCATCGTTGAGGAAAACGCGCTTGTAGTGGTTGTAGACGGAAATGGCAAGAACCTTTTTCGCGTCCTCCTGACCGATTATATACTCATCGAGATAGGCTTTAATCTCCTCGGGAGTCATCAGCTCGCTCGGCTTGGACAGGAATTTGTCCTTACCCGAACGAACAGGTTTTGCGGTTTTTTTCTGCGGCTTTATGTCGCCGCTTTCCACCAGCATATTATACGAAGTGATGATGCAGTCGCTGCAAATAACCGCGCCCTCGTTCATGCCGTAGAGCATTCGCGCCTGCGTTTCATTTTTTCCGCAAAATGAACATACCATCATAAAAAATCTTAAACCTCCGTAGAAATTTCTGCGGCTTGATTACTTCTCCTCGCGGGAATTGTAAACC
>SFLN01000105.1 GCA_004554555.1 [Eubacterium] saphenum
TCAACAACATAAGGAATATAAGCCATTTTACAAGCTCCTTTCGGGACAAATGAAATTATTCTTTAACTTCCTCGATATCAGCGCTGTCCTTAACAAGCTCAAGCGCCTTCTCGATTTTTATGTCTAATGTGAGAGTATCAACGGGAATTGCCGCCTTAACCTGCTCAACGTCCATCTTGTACTGCTCTGCAAGGTCAGCGTATTCCTTATCGATGTCCTCTGCGGAAACCTCGATGTTTTCAAGCTGAGCGATTTTCTCGAGTGCAAGGCGAAGCTCAACCTGACGCTTTGCGGGCTCTCTGAAATTAGCGCGGAACTGAGCCATAGTCATACCCGTGTACTTGAGGTAATCCTTGATATCGATGCGGGTTCTGGAAACCCACTCGCGTGCGATTTCGTCGATGCGGCGCTCGTACATAACCTCGGGAATTTCAGCCTTCATCTTGCCAATCATCTCGTCCATAAGCGCGTTGTCCGCAGCGTCCGCAGCCTCGTCGGCGAACTGCTTTTCAAGCTTCTCGCGGATTTCAGCCTTCAGCTCGTCAACGGTGTCCTTCTCGGAAACGTCCTTAACGAAATCATCGTCAAGCTCGGGCATTTCCTTAGCCTTAATCTCGTGCAGCTTGCACTTGAAAACAGCGGGCTTGCCCTTGAGCGACTCAGCGTTGTAATCCTCGGGGAAGGTTACGTTTACATCGAACTCATCGCCGACATTCTTGCCGACAATCTGCTCCTCGAAGCCGGGAATGAAGGTGTGCGAACCGATTTCGAGCGGGAACTTCTCGCCCTTGCCGCCGTCGAACGCAACTCCGTCGGTAAAGCCTTCGAAGTCGATAACCGCAGTATCGCCCTCTTGAACAGCTCTTCCCTCAACGGTTACAATTCTGGCAACCTTCTCGCGCATCTTGTTGATTTCCTCGTCAACAACCTCGTCGGTTACAGTCTTGACAGTTTTCTTAACCTTTAATCCCTTGTAATCGGAAATTTCAACCTCGGGCTTGGTGATAAAATCAGCCTTCATCGAAACGCCGTTTTCTTTGCTTACGTCGGTAACCTCGGTGTTCTGAACGTCAACAACCTCAAGACC
Organism: [Eubacterium] saphenum; assembly: GCA_004554555.1. Lineage (GTDB taxonomy): Bacteria > Bacillota > Clostridia > Oscillospirales > Ruminococcaceae > CAG-115. The sequence continues at coordinate 1,088 of SFLN01000105.1, forward strand.
GGTCTTGTTTACAACTTCCTCGATATTGTGATTATAGAGGTAATTTACAGCGTCCTCGAAGAAAACGTTTGCGCCGTAATGAGTTTCAACAACCTTTCTCGGAGCCTTGCCCTTGCGGAAGCCCGGAACGCTGATTTTTGACTTCTGCTGATTGTAAGCGGTGTTGATTGCCGCCTCAAACTCCTCCGCGCTGAACTTGAATTCAACCGCGTAAGTATTGGTTGCCGTGTTATTCTGAGATACAATTTCCATTTTGCTATTCCTTCCTTGTTATTAATCGGTAGCTTTGCTCCCGTAATTTACCTTGTTTTTTGGTTCACCGCGATTTCGGTTCACAATAAAGTTCACCGCCTTCGGTTTCCCGTAGTTCGCCGCATTTTGCCGCCATTAATTTACCGCAACGGGGTCAAATCCAACGCCGTCCGCAGAAACCAGCCTGTAAAACACGCCGTCGCGCTCGCAGTTCAACGCGCCACGGATTGCGCTTCCGTGGAGGTGCGCGTAAAAGCAGCGCTTCACGCCGTATTTGTGCAGGATTTCCGTAAGCAGCGCGTTTTCCTCGGTACCGTAAATCGGCGGGTAATGGATAAACGCCACAAGCTCTCCGCCGAGCTTCACGCCCGCCTGAAGCGACGCTTCCAGACGTCCCGCCTCGCGGTTCATCACCTTTAAATCAGCCTCTTCGCCGTTTTCGCGTATCCAACCGCGCGTTCCGCAGATTGAAATCCCCTCGGCAAGATAAGCGTTGTTGAACAGGAAATTTATGCTTGTAAAGCCGTTTTCGCTCACGAATTTCGTGATTTTGTTCATCGTTGACCACCACAAATCGTGGTTGCCCTTTACAAGAATTTTCCTGCCGTTCAGCTCCTTGTGGATAAACTCCAAATCCTTGAAGCTGTCCTCGAGCTTCAGCGCCCAGCTGTGGTCGCCGAGCAAAATCACGGTGTCGTTTTCGGTTATCTTGGAGTTCCAGTTTTCCTTCAAGCGTTCAACGTGATTTGTCCAGCCCGAAAAAATATCCATCGGCTTATCGCACCCGAGCGACAGGTGAAGGTCGCCAATCGTATAAATCATCGATTTTTAAGAAAATCAAGAACCACGCCGCTCATATTCTGCTTCTCCGCGCAGTCCGTGAAGCGAACAGCCTTGTTCTTGGTTGCGGCAAGCGGAGCGGGGATTTTTGTTCCCGTCTTAGCCTCGAGCTTGTCGATAATGTCGAACTCGTCGCCCTCAGCGTTCCCGCCGACAGCCTCGTAAACGGCTCTCACGAACTTATAAGGATTAGCGGTCGAAGCGATGATGGTCTTGGTGTTGTCGCCGGTCTTTGCCTTGTAATCCTCGTAAACCTTGACTGCAACCGCGGTGTGCGTGTCAAGCAGATAGTGCTCGTCGTCAAAGGTTTTGCGGATTGTGGACTTGGTTTCATCGTCCGAGGTGCAGCCCGCGAAAAACAGCTCGCCGAGCTTGCTCTTCACGTCGTCGTTGACCTCGTACTTGCCGTCGGTCTTGAGCTTCCCGAACCAATCGTTTATCAGCGCATCGTTTTCGCCCGTGAGGTGATAGAGCATTCTCTCGAGGTTGGACGAGATGAGAATGTCCATCGACGGGGAAATCGTCGTGTAGAACATTCTGTTTCTGTCGTAAACGCCCGTGTTGATGAAATCGGTGAGGACGTTGTTGCTGTTGGACGCGCAAATCAGCTTGTTCACGGGAATTCCCATTCTCTTCGCGTAGTAAGCTGCGAGGATATTGCCGAAATTACCCGTCGGGACAACTATGTTCACCTTCTCGCCGAACTCGATTTCCTTATCGGCAACAAGCTGTACATAAGTAGAAACATAGTAAACAATCTGCGGCGCAAGTCTGCCCCAGTTAATGGAGTTTGCGCTCGACAGCAGAATGTTCTGCTTTGCGAGCTTCTCCTCGATTTCCTTATCGGTGAAAATCGCCTTAACGCCGTTCTGGCAGTCGTCAAAGTTGCCCTTAACCGCGCAGACGTTTACGTTATTGCCCTCCTGCGTGGTCATCTGGCGCTTCTGCATCGGAGAAACGCCGTCCTCGGGATAGAAAACGCTGATGGAAGTTCCGTCAACGTCCTTGAAGCCCTCGAGAGCCGCTTTTCCGGTATCGCCGGACGTTGCCACAAGGATTGCGATATGCTTTCCGTCAACCGTCTTTTTCGCGGAGGTTGTCAGCAGGTACGGCAAAATCTGGAGCGCCATATCCTTGAACGCGCAGGTAGGACCGTGCCACAGCTCAAGAACGTATTTTCCGCCGTTCAGCTTGGTTATCTCGGCGATATTGTTCGTGTCGAAATTCTTGTCGTTGTAAGCGCTCTCAACGCAGTGACGAAGCTCTTCCTCGGTAAAATCGGTCAGAAACTTCGAGAAAACCGCATAAGCGCGCTCGGTGTAGGTTTTGCCGCAAAGCGATTTGATTTCTTCCTCGGTGAACGCGGGGATATTCTCGGGAACGTAAAGTCCGCCCTCGTCGGAAAGTCCCTTTACAATAGCGTGCGCGCTCGATACCTTGAGCGAAGAATTTCTTGTGCTCGCGTAATTCATTGTCTGTCATCCTTTCAATTTACGGTATAAATTCCGTCGGCCGTGAAAGCGTCCTCGTATATTTGTATTCGGGTAATCCTAGGAAAATCGCCGCGCGTGAATTCAACCTCGGCGATATCGTATCTCGGCTGCAAGCGCGTTGGATTTTCGGTGAGCCACGCGTCTGCGGTGAGCACGATTTTCTTTTGCTTGGTGAAATTCACTGCCTCAAGTCCCGAAACCAAACTGCGGATTTCCCGCGCCTTAACCTCGGTGAAAACGACAAACCCGTGGATTTCCGAAATTATATCGATTTCGCCGACGCGCTTGTGGAAATTCCTCGCGATGATTTTGTGACCGCGCCGCCTGAGTTCCTCACAAACCGCGTCCTCGCCAAGTTTACCCTTTGCAATTTTATCCATTTTTAATGTACTTTTTCAAAAAGCTTTTTCGGTGAATCGGGCAGAGCCCCAAGCTGTCGATGGCTTCATAATGCGCTTTTGTACCGTAGCCCTTGTGCTTTTCAAAGCCGTAGCCCGGATAAAGCTCGGCAAGTCTGCGCATTTCGTTGTCACGGTCTACCTTTGCAAGAATAGACGCTGCCGCAATAGCTTCACTTCTTGCGTCGCCGCCGATTACATTCTTTAATGTAACCTCAGCCTCGATTTCGGGAAGCACATCGCCGTCAACCAGTATAATTTTCGGCGAAACCGCAATTCCCTCAAAGGCTCTTTTCATTGCAAGCAAATCAGCCGACAAAATATCCGTGTCGTCAATTTCCTCGGCAGACGCGCACGAAACACACGCCGCAAGCGCTTTGTCCCAAATTTCCTCGTAAAGTGCCTCGCGCTTTTTCGGAGTAAGCTTTTTGCTGTCGTTCAGACCTTCAATCGGATTGTTCGGGTCAAGAACAACCGCCGCCGCAAACACCGGTCCTGCAATCGGACCTCTTCCCGCTTCGTCAATTCCGCAGACTGCCCCGTATTTCTCGAAGACAATTCTGTCAAATTCGCGAAGCGACAATCCCTCAAAATCAACTCCGTCAATTTTAAGCAGCGTTTCCGCGCTCTTGTGATGCTTGCTCATAAAATCACTCCGATAGTCAAAAAGGCGGCTTATCAAGCGTGATTTTCCCGATTTTACCGCCGCGAAATTCATCGAGAAGAGCTGCCGCGGCGCGCTCCGTATCGGGTTCACCGCCCGAAACCAGCATTTTCCGCGCACCCGCAATCTCGACGAGAACATCGCCCTCGCCCTTTATCCCGTAGCGCGCTTTCATCAGCTCGGGATAATCCCGCATAAGAACCGCGCCAAGCGCTCTTGCAAGCGCCTCGGTGTCCATAACCTCGTCCTTGACCGCGCCCGTGAACGCAAGCCTCTGCGCCACGTCCTTGTCCTCGAACTTCGGCCACAAAATTCCCGGCATATCAAGCAGCTCCACGTCCTTGTCAATCGTCACCCACTGCTTTCCGCTAGTAACGCCCGGACGGTCGCCGACCTTTGTTTTCTTGGAATTTGCCATTCGGTTGATAAACGAGGATTTCCCAACATTTGGAATTCCCACAACCATCAGCCGCATCGCTTTTCCTATCATACCGCGCGCTTTTCTGCGCTCGGTCAGCTCCCGAAGCAGCTTTTTTACAGCCGGCAGGAACTTGTTCACGCCCTTGCCGCTGCGGCAGTCGCACACGATAACGCACATTCCCTGCTTCTCGTAGAATTTCCGCCAAGCCTCGGTTGCCTTTTCATCAGCAGCGTCGCATTTGTTCAATATCATAATGCGCGGCTTTTTCCCGCAAAGCTCGTCGATAATGGGATTTCTGCTGCTCTCGGGAATTCTCGCGTCGGTTATCTCGACAACCGCGTCAACCATCTTCAGGTCAGCCTCGATAAGCCGTCTTGTTTTGGTCATGTGTCCGGGAAACCACTGAATATTTCCCGCGTCGTTTTGGTTATTTACAGCCATTTGAATTGTGAAATCGGCAGCACGCGCACAAACGCTCTGCCCATAATCAGATTTTTGTCAACAAAGCCGATGTCATCGAGATTACGGCTGTCGTTGGAAACGTTTCGGTTGTCGCCCATCACAAACACGCAGTTTTCGGGCACAACATAATCCACGTTGCTTTCAAGCCAGCCGTTATAGCGCCTTTTGGTAAGCTCCTTGATGTAGTCCTCCTCCAAAAGTTCGCCGTTGCGGTAAACCTCGCCTTTCTCAAAATTGATTCTTATGGTATCCCCCGCAACGCCTATAACGCGCTTTATAATCGCCTCGCCGTACATTTTTGTATTACCGTTCACCAGCTTGTCGGCTTGTATAACGACGATATCTCTAAAGGACGGTTCATAGAACAAATTTGTGATAAGCACCTTGTCCTTGTCCAGCAGAGTATCGTTCATAGAAGGTCCATCAACGGTTATCGAGCGAAAAACAAACAGGTTGAGAAACAGCATTGCCACAACCGCGACAATAACGTTGTTCACCCAACTCAGCACGTCGGAAAAAGGACGAGCCTTTTCACCGTCGGAGTCTTTGCTCTTTTCGGTGTTCTCGGCAGGAGCTTCGCTGTTTTCGACACTTTCGTCCGCAGCTTTTTCCTCAGCCTTTTCCCCGGCAGCCTGCTTTTCAATTTCCTCTTCAAACTCGCTCATAGCACACTCACTTTTCGGAACTGTTCCCGACGAAGTAAACGCGTGTAAAGCGGCAGTTTAAGCCGCTTTGACGCATTTTAACTTCGGGAACGTCTTGTGGTAGCCTCTAAAAACCTTTTTTGAGTGAAAATCGGTTTTTACAGGCACCCTTGTGTTTAAGGATTTGCCTTAAACCTTGGACTTAACCTTGGCAGCCTTGCCGACTCTGTCGCGCAGGTAGTAGATCTTAGCTCTGCGAACCTTACCGTTTCTTACAACGTCAACGTGGTCAACAGACGGAGAATGTACGGGGAAAACTCTCTCTACGCCGCAGCCGTGTGCAACACGTCTAAC
>SFLN01000009.1 GCA_004554555.1 [Eubacterium] saphenum
CTACAGAATCAATCGCGCAGGCGATGACGCAGCAGGTCTCGCAGTTTCCGAGAAGATGAGAAGCCAGATCAAGGGCTTGAACCAGGCTATCCGCAACTCTCAGGACGGCATCAACATGATCCAGACCTACGAGGGCGCAGCTCAGGAATCTCACTCCATTCTGCAGAGAATGAAGGAACTTGCTTCGCAGGCAGCTAACGGTACATATCAGAACGAGGTTGACCGCGACGCTATTCAGCTCGAATTCGACCAGTTGAACGATGAGCTCGATCAGATCGCTGATACCGACTTCAACGGTACTGTAATGCTCAACGGTGGCGTTATGGCTGACGGCACAAGAGCAGTTGGCGGCAAATTCGATTACACAGATCCCAACAACAAGAGAAATGCAATGAAGCTTGGTCCGTCTGATTTCAAAGTCGGCGATGCAAAGGCTAACATTACCGAAGATATGACGGTAACATTCAAGTACACCGAACAGACAGGTGCTGATGCAGGTAAAGGCACATGGTCTATTGCAAGCGGCGCACCCGCAGGAAAGACTGTTACTTCCAAAGACACGGGTGGTTTCCAGTTTGAAGGCATTGTATTCTCGGCAGATACATCTGAATTCGTAAGCGGCGATACTGTAACTATTAAGTTTAGCAAGCAGACTGCTGAAGTTAAGCAAGCAGCAGCTAATCTCGGCTATACTATCGGCGGAGAATTGAAGAAAGATCCGTTTGCTGCTCCCACACTTCTTACTACAGCTGTTCCGCAAAATGCAGATGAAGCTAAGACTATCAACTCTCTCCAGGGAGCGACCATTTCGTTTGCAGTTGATAACGCAGGAAAAGTTGACAATAATACAGCTACCTCGTTTGTAACCTTGGCAGATGGCACAAAAGTGAAGAATGGTACTGCAGCAACTGCAAACGATACCTTAGTTGCACAAATCGCAGGCAATAAGGTTGAGATTCGTGCATGGATAAATGGAGCAGATGCAAAGTTGATAGAGTTAGATGGCTCTACAGCAGTTGCAGACAACAAGGATTTGAATGGTTCTGTTACATTGGCATTTGCAGACGCTGTATATCAGCCGAAGAGCGATGCTAAGTATGAGATACTCGGTACAACTACCGTATCTAAGTCTAACTCCAATGGTGCTGCAACCGCTCCTTTGACCTACACCGATCACCTTGTACTCCAGTCCGGTGCTAGAACTAAGGACAGCGTTGACTTTTCTTTTGCATACAAGACTGACGGAATGGGCGAACTTAGCGCTAACCTCGATATCTCTTCCAGAGCTAACGGATTGAACACCAAGAGCCTCTCACTCAAGACACAGGAAGATGCAAACGCTGCTATCGACAGAATCGACAACGCGATCTCCAAGACCTCTATGGTTCGTGCAACATTCGGTGCTACTCAGAACCGTCTCGAGCACAAGATCACCAACCTCACCACCACAAGTGAGAACCTCACTGAGGCTGAGTCTTCGATCCGCGACACCGATATGGCTTCCGAGATGATGAACTACACCAAGTTCAACATCCTTCAGCAGGCAGCTCAGTCGATGCTCGCTCAGGCAAATCAGCAGCCGCAGTCCATTCTGCAGCTCCTCGGCTAATTCTAGTCGGAACGCTGACGCCGCTTAACGCGGCTTAACAAAAGCAGGAATGTGTTTTACCCCTCGGAGAAATCCGAGGGGGTTTTGTTTTTGAAAGATTTTTAAAAATATGTTGCAATTTGCGCCGCTTTGTGCTATAATAATACATAAGTTTATTTTAAAGTGAGGTATTTTTATGAGCAAGGTTGTTAAGTTCGGCGGAAGCTCACTCGCGGACGCGGGACAGTTTCAGAAGGTTGCCAAGATTATCAAAAGCGACGAGGAGCGCTGCTATGTTGTTCCGAGCGCGCCCGGAAAGCGCTTTTCCGATGATACAAAGGTTACGGATTTGCTGTATCAGTGCTATGAGAGAGTGCTCACCGGCGAGGATTTCGCGAAGGCTTTTATGCCCGTGAGAGAGCGTTTTGACGGCATTATCAAGGATTTGGGACTGGATATGTCGCTCGAGGACGAGTATATTAAAATCGGAAAGGATTTCCGCGAGGGCGCAAACCGTGACTACGCGGCTTCGCGCGGCGAGTATCTGAACGGTATCATTCTCGCGAAATATCTCGATTATGAGTTCGTTGACGCGGCAAAGGGTATCTTCTTCGACCACGACGGCAAGTTTGACGCTGATGTCACAAACGCTTGCCTCGGCGCTATTCTCGAGAGAAAACCCAGAGCCGTTATCCCGGGATTTTACGGCGCTATGCCCGACGGTTCGATAAAGACGTTTTCGCGCGGCGGCTCGGATTTCACGGGCTCTGTTGTCGCAAAGGCTGTCGGCGCGTCGCTTTACGAGAACTGGACGGACGTTTCGGGATTTCTGGTTGCTGACCCGAGAATTGTCAAGAACCCCGAGGGCATCGGCGTAATCACCTACTCCGAGCTTCGCGAGCTTTCCTATATGGGCGCGGGCGTTCTTCACGAGGACGCGATTTTCCCCGTAAGAAGCGCGAATATTCCTATTAATATAAAGAACACAAACGCTCCCGAGGACGCAGGAACGCTGATTGTTCCGAACGCTGACGACAAGCCCTCAAAGTACCTCATCACAGGTATCGCGGGCAAGAAGAATTTCTCGGCGATTTCGATTGAAAAGGACAGAATGAATTCCAGCAAGGGCTTTATGAGAAGACTTTTGCAGGTTCTCGAAAATCACGCGATTTTCCCCGAGCATATGCCTACGGGAATTGACACCGTGAGCGTTGTCGTAAACTCTCAAGAGCTTGACGGACAGCGCGAAAAGCTTGCCGAGCGCATCAAAGAGGTTGTTCGTCCCGACCATTTCGAGATTATCGATGGACTTTCGCTGATTGCTGTTGTCGGACGCGGAATGAAGTCGGCGAAGGGTACTGCAACTCGCGTTTTCGCGGCGCTTTCGCACGCTGATATCAACATCAGAATGATTGACCAGGGTTCTTCCGAGCTGAACATAATTGTCGGCATCAACGACGCTGATTTTGAAAAGGCAATCCAGGTAATTTACGATATGTTTATCCTCAGCGAACAGGAATAACGGGAGAATTTTATGAACGAAGATAAAAAGCTCGCACTTTTGATTGACAGCGACAATGTTTCCGCGAAATACGCTCCGTTTATTTTGCAGGAGGCTTCAAAATACGGCGAGCTGACCTACAAGAGAGTTTACGGCGACTGGGAAAAGGGCGGAAACGGCTGGCATTACCCTGCGCTCAACAACTCGATTTTGCCGGTACAGCAGATGAATTACATCGCGGGCAAAAACTGCACGGATTTCTCGATGATAATCGACGCGATGGATATTCTGTACACGGGAAACGTGGACGGCTTTGTTCTCGTGACGAGCGACAGCGATTTCACTCGACTGGCAATCAGGCTTCGCGAGGCGGGAAAGCTGGTTGTCGGTATCGGCGAGGTGAAAACGCCGCTGCCCTTTACGGCGAGCTGCCACCACTTCAGCTACCTCAATCAAGTCTGCGAGCCGAACGCGAATTATGATGAAAAAGCGCTTCGCAAAGCGGTTCTCGATTACGTTTCGGAGAACGACGACGGCAGGCTTGATTTGGCGAAAATCTCGGCTTATCTCACGTCAAAGTTCGGAAATATCGATTATGACGCGTTTGGGTTCAAGCGTTTCTCCAACTTCATCGACAGCTTCTCGGAGCTTCGCCGCAGCAACACCTTTGTCACCTTGAAAAAGAAGAACTCGGCGAAGGTTGTCGAGGAGCGCAAACCCGCACCGCAAAGCGAACCGTCCGCGTCCGAGCTGGTTTCGGTTATCACCGAGTATCTCGAGCGCAAGCACGGTCGCGATGATTTGTCGCAGCTTGAAAAATTCGTGACGGGCGTGTTCGGAAAGGTCGATTACTCGCGGTTTGGTTCAAAGCGCTTCGCGCGTTTTATCGACAGCCAGCCGCAGTTTGTCCGCAGAAACAGTATGGTTGTTCTCGCGGAGGAAGCCGAGAAAACCGAGCCGGAAAAGCCCGCTTCTGCGGTAACTCTCGAGGCGTTTTCCGAGGACGTTTTGAAATACGCGGGCGAGAATATGCCAAACGGCGGAAATCTCGGTCAGCTCAACAACCTCCTCATCGAGAAATACGGCAAAAACTATGTCGCGGAGCTTGGCTTTGATGATTTCGCAAAGGCGGTTCTTTCGGTAACGCAGGTCAAGGTATCGAAGAACCACGTTTTCTCAAAGGCTGAGGAAGCGGCTGTTGAGGAAAAACAGCCCGAGGTTAAACAACCCGCGAAAAAGCTCCCCGAAAAGCAGCCCGAGGAGAAGCAGCCCGAACCCGCTCCCGAAAAGCCCAAAAAGCAAAAATCGGAAAAGCTCGAGCTGAACACGGTAAAGCGCGAGGTTCAGATGCAGACGGCGCAGAGCGAAAAGGGCGTGACGCTCCCTGCTTTGGGCAAACTGTTGAAGGAGAAATTCGGCGAGAATTATCTCAAGGAGCTTGGAATAGGCTCGGTGAAGAAGCTGATTTCGGGCGTTGCGGGAGTGAAAATCAGCGGAAACTACGCGAAAATGAGCAAGGAGTTCGTTGAGCGCACGGAGCAGATTGAACAGCTTGTCCGCGATTTTGTCGAGAACAGCAAAAAGCCCAGCGTAAAGGCACTTTCCACGCATATCAAGAAGAATTTTGAGAATTTCGATTTCACCGATTACGGCTACGCGAGATTTTCCGATTTTATCAACGCGATTGACGGAGTTCGCGCCGACGGTTATTATGTTGAAAAAGAGTAATTCGCAGGTGATTGGATTTGAAAAAAGAGGTTATCTTCAGTCTTTCGGGATTGTACCGCGATGATTTTCGCGTCACGGGCTATCGTTTCGGCAGCGGCGAGCCAAGCTGCTGCATAATCGGAGCAATCCGCGGCGACGAGGTTCAGCAGCTTTATATCTGCGGGCAGCTTGTAAAGGCGCTTCGGGAGCTTGAAAAGAACGGCGAAATTGCCGAGGGAAAGGAAATTCTCGTCATTCCCTCGATGAACAATTACAGTATGAACATCAGCCGCCGTTTCTGGTGCTTGGACAACACCGATATCAACAGGCAGTTCCCCGGCGAGGCGGACGGTGATACAACCGAGCGTGTTGCCGCAGCGGTTTTTGAGGAAATTCGGAAATACCCGCATTGCGTGCAGTTCCCGTCGTTCTATATCCCGGGAGTTTTCGCGCCGCACGTTCGTATGATGAAAACCCAAGCGCAGAACGAGAGCGCAGCGGAGCTTTTCGGGCTGCCGTTTGTGGTGCTGAGAGAACCGACCGCGCTGGACAAGTCCACGTTGAATTTCAGCCTGCAAAGCGTCGGCACGGCAGCGTTTTCGGTGTACACGGAAACGCGTGAAACGATTGACGAAATTTCCGCGGAAATCGGTGTTGAAGCGGTGCTGCGGTTCTTGTCGAAAACGGGCGTTATCAAAAGCGAGGTTCGCGAGGGCGTTGCGGCAAAGGTTGTCGATGAAAGCGAGCTTGTGAACGTCAAGAGCGAGGACGCTGGCATTTACCGTGAAATTGTAACGGTCGGAAGCGCGGTTAAAGAGGGCGATGTGCTTGCGCGGATTTTGCACCCGTACGAGGGCGAGGTTATCCGCGAGGTCAAAGCGCCCGTGGACGGAACGGTCTTTTTCGCGCGCCACAAATCCATAATCTGTCAACATTCGCTTGTGTTCAAGATTGTCAGGAAATAAAAATTCCCGAGAGTTTTTAGGCTCTCGGGATTTTGTTTAATTCAACTCAAACAGCGCGTTTTCGTAATTCTTGACGTAATATCGGATATTTTTTCTGCCCTTTTGAATTACGGTGTGACCTTCCTGCTCCAGCTTATCCTTTTGCGCAAGCGCACCGCCCGGGTATTTTTCATTAAGCTCGCCGTTTGCCTTGAGCGTTCTCCAATAAGGTGTTTCGTTATCGGAGCGCTGGTGGCTTGCCCACGCGGCGATTGACACGAAAATTCCCGCGGTAATCGGCTCGGTGAAATCCGCGCCGGACTGTTTTGCGAAAAAATCTCGGATTGCGCCGACAGTCGTGACCTTTCCGAAAGGCACCTTTTTCATCACGGTATCGTAATCAATCGGCGGCGCAAAATACATACGATTGCCGCCGTATTTTTCGATACTTGCCTTATCGGTTATCGTCTGAATTTTCGGCATATCCTTGCTGTCGTGAAGCATTGCGTTAAAATCCTTCTTTTCCTCGTTAGCCATACTAACACCTCCGAAGTGTATTATAACGCAGTTTTTATTCTAATGCAATGAGGCTGTTTGAAAAAATTAATCGAACCTGTCGAGATGGTTGTAGCCGCCCTCGCGGATTATTTTCGCGTAATCCTTGAAGCACACGTTCAGGTCAACGTCAACATCAATTCCCGAAACTCTTCCCTCGCAGGAATACTGCCACATACCGTAGCTGCCCTTGTAGGACGGTTTTGGGACATTCCAGTGCGCAACCCAGACTTCGCAGTTAAGCGCTTCCATATCCATATAGTTTTCGTACCAGCTGGTGTAGGAGTAAATCATCGGGTAGTAGCCCGCCTTGCGGATTTCCTCGATGAACACCTGTGCGATTTCGTTTTTCACCTCTTTGTCGAGCTTAACCTGCGTGTTGTCCTCAAAGTCGAGCACAACGGGATAGGTAATCTTGTAAGGCGAAATTGTTTCGATGAAATGCTTTGCTTCGGCTCTTGCCTCTTCTGCGTTCAGTGCGTAGCAGTAGTGGTAAACGCCGACGTCAATTCCAACCCTTGTCGCTTCGGTTATGTTGTACGCAAAGGTCTTGTCCACCTTATCATCGGAGAAGGACGAGCGAATCATAGCGAACTTAATTCCCGCGTTCTTGACCTTTTTCCAGTTTATCGCTTCCTGCCACGAGGAAACATCGATGCCCTTGATTCCCTTGTTGCGGAGGTCATCGTCAATTTCAAGCTCTGCGTCCTGTCGGTAATCGATAATTCTTGAGGATTTTGACGCTGAAAGAATTGAGTCGGCGCCTCGGTAGAACTTGACGGTTTTTGCAAGAACCAGAGTGCCGCTGTTCACATACTCCCCGAGAAGCGAGAACATACCGTCCATTGTGGCTGTCCCGCTGAGCGTTGTGGAAAGCTTACCTTTCAAAAACAGCCTTGCGTTTTCGGCATTTGAGATACTGCCGGTCAGGACGATTTCAGAAGTCGGCGCAAAGGTGGTTGTACCGCGGTTGATGAGGTTACCCGCGCGGAAAATGTTTATTGAACCGCTGTAAATCGCGGTAGCCTTTGCGTGGTTAACAAAATCCGAGGAGAACTTGACGGTGCTGCTGCTTGTGGAAACGATTGTGCCGTAGTTTGCGACAGCCGATTTTTCCTTGAAGTTAACCATTCCGGAAACGGTCATACGGGCTCTTGGTTCGATAATCATTTTCCCGTAGAAATAGAACTTTGCGTCCGCGTAAATCTGGAGATTTGCGCCCTCGCACAAATAAAGCGTGCTGGACTGCGGGAAAGAAACGGTTACGTCCTTGGGAATTTTGACTGCGCTGTCTATGTAGTAGTTTGTGTTTTCCACGGGCTTGTCCGCCGTGTCCCACCTGACGAGCTTTGTCTTGTCAATCGGCGTGTACTCTTCCGCATAGATGTCGAGCGTGTTTTCGGTTTTCGGAGTATCCCCGCTTTGAGCGAAAGCCGAGAAAGCCGTCGTCAGAGAAATTGCCGCCGCTACAAACAGCGCAGCTGCTTTTTTGAGAATTTTCATTATGTACCCCCTTATGTAAAAATGCCAAAAATTTTCTCTATACTTATATTCTCTCATATTTTTATCAATTTGTCAAATGTTTTTTGAAAAAAATTTATGGAAATTTTCGGCAAATTCACAAATGGGTAATATTTATTGCAAAAAACAACGCATTGCGGCTGTTTTGCAGAGCTTGTTGCCAATTTCGGGCAGATTTTGTTGAATGGGACGTGCTTTGCGAAAACTTTTGGTTAGCTTATGCGAGCTGTTCGGGGTTTCTGCGAAACCTTGGCGATTTCGGCGGCATCGAACCGCCGAAATCGCGCGGGTAAAGCCGCGCCCGAGGGCTGCTGAATTTCCGAGCTTGTCTAGCGCGGCTTCACCCGCGTTTGAGCCGAGTTTTACCATTGGAAATGCTTTGCGGAAGGCGCGGGCGATTTTTCGGGCATCGAACCCGAAAAATCGCGCGTTTTTGAAAAACTACGTTTCTCAAAAACGCGGGCAAATTTTCCGACATCGAGTCGGAAAATTTGCTTGGGTTAGCCTCCTGCTTTTACCTTGGAACGCACTTTGATATATACGCGCTCTCCGGCATTTTCGGCGGCGTCGAACCGCCGAAAATGCGCGATTTTGAGAAACTCGTTCCTCGTTTCTCAAAATCGCGCTTGAACTTATAGGTTTTTCCTCCGAGGAGAGGTTGTTCTGATTGCTTGCGATTTTTCGGGTGTCAAACCCGAAAAATTGGCAAGGGTTGCTGAACTTATGCCGAGTTTTTCTGTTAAGATAAATTGTGCTGTTGTCTTTTTGATTTTATGGCTTCGCCTTCAGTATTGACGCTTCGCTCCAGTGCCTCCGGCGGCTTAAAACCTTTTTCTGAAGAAAAAGGTTTTAAGAATTCCAAAAAGACTTTAAGCGCTTCGCGGAATTATCCGCCGTTCTTGTCGATAACGCTCATCGGGTCAATCCACTTCCCGTTCTCCTTTACAGCAAAGTGCAGGTGCGGCTTCTGGAGAATTTCGGACTGATTTGTGTCGGAGGTCTTGCCGATAATCTCACCCTGCTTAACCTGCTGTCCCGCCTTGACGTTCAGCTCCTTCGCAAGCCCGCAGTAATGCGCCTCCAGACCGTTTGTCTGCTCAACCGTCACGCACACTCCCATCAGAGCGTCGTCACGGATTTCCTTGACCACGCCCTCGGACATCGACTTCACGTCCGTTCCCAAATCGCAGAGAATATCAACCCCATCGTGAGTTTTCCACACGCCGAGAGTTTCCGATTTCACCAGTTCGCCGTTGGAAAAAGGCTTGTCGATTTCGCCCTCAACCGGGAAAATGTTCCCCGCCTTAATCTCCACGGGGCGGTTTACCGGCTCAGCCTCGGAGGACTCGGGCTTCTGCACTTTTTCAGCCGATGATGACGAAGAACTGCTGTTGTCCTTGGGAACTCCCGAAACATCGTTGTTTACGGGTATGTCGCCGTCGCTTTTTGACGAAGAAAAGCTCCAAAGGCTCTCGGGGGAGGAACTCGTGGGAACAAGCCTTCTCGTTGTACTTCCGTAAACCGCCACAAGCGACGCCGCAACCGCCGTTATTCCTATCGCCGACGCGATTGCGATACTTTTCGCGTTTTTACCGTCATTGTTTTGCCTTCTGTTTTTCATTTGACCATTCCTTTCGTTAGGTAAAGTTGGGAATTATTTACATTCAACCGTCCAAGCTCCCTTGAACCTGTATGTAGTTTTGCCGCTTTTTTGGCAAATATTCACATAAAAATCAGATGAAAATTTACACTCGCGAAACATTTGTAAAAAAATAGTCTTGCAAAACTGTTGAAAAAGTTGTATAATAAATCTGTATATAGGGAACCTCTAAAAACCTCCTTCGCGGCAGTTTTTCTATGACTTGTATCATCTGCTACGTTGTCAAACCTTGAAATACATACAGTATTCCTACGGTTTGACGTCTTGCATCTGATACAAGTCATTGACGAAAACCTGCTCGCGTCCCGGTTTTTAGAGAACCCCATAAATATCGGGAGGGATAACTTTGAACGCTTACATAGCGCGCCTGCCTGTTTTTGACGCTGCGGGGAACGTTTTTGCATACCGCTTGCCTTATCGTGCCGAAGAAAACGGCTCGTTTGAATACGTTACGCCGGGTTCGGAGGAAACGAACAAGCTGTTTGATTTTGACGTTCGCCGTCTTGTCGGCAAAACGCGCGCTTTCATATATTTTTCCGATGAAATGCTCAGAGCGCGTCTGCCGCTGTTTTTTTCGCACGATATCCTCACGGTTGCCGTTCACGCAAAACAGCTCGAGGACGCGGGAATTATGAACATCTGCCGCGACCTGAAGGAGCGCGGGTTTATGCTTGCGCTGGAGGATTTTGAGTACAGCAAAGCTTATGATGAAATTTTCAGATTTGTTGATATTGTTGAAATAGATTTCAAAAAAACACACAAGGCTATCGAGGAAACCGCTTACGTCTGCCGCTATGCGAACAAGCTTATGCTTGCGGTCAACATTGAAACGCGCGATGAATACGAGTACGCGAAAAGGCTCGGCTGCACGTTTATGCAGGGCTTTTATTTCGCGAAGCCCGAGATTGACCTTGAAAAAGGATTTCAGCCGCTTCCTGCGAGCATTTCCAATGCAATGCAGATTTTGATGAGCAAGGACGCGGAAATCGAAGAGGTTGTAAACGCGCTGTCCGTGGACTCGGCGGTCTGTCAGCGGCTTTTGCGGCTGATAAACTCCGTGTACTTCGGCTTTACGCAAAAAATCTCCTCGATAAATCAAGCGATTGTCGTGCTGGGACTGGACTATCTGCGCGAGTGGATTTACCTTATGGCGGTGCAGAAGTTGCTCAACAACGACTCTCCCGAGGCAACCAAAATGTCGCTTCTCATGGCGAAATTCTGCCGGGAAATCGCGCTTCTTATTCCCGAGGGCGCGAAGAAGCCCGAGTCGTTCTACCTTATGGGATTGCTTTCGATGGTTGTTTTCAGCGGCGAAAGTGTTCTGACAAAGGCGCTCGACGAGTTCCCGCTAACGTTTGACATCAAAAAGGGATTGCTCCGAAAAGGCGGACTTTACAGCGACGTTTTCGAGATGGCGTTCAGCTATCTTCTTGCGGATTGGGATAAATTCGAGGAAATCGCCTCGATGTATAATATCGGCATAAGCGAAATTTCAAACAGCTATGTTGAATGTGCCGAAGAGGTTGAACAAGCGCAGATGAATTGAGGGTAAAATGGCTTTTTTTCTTGATGAAATAAACGAATGTCTTTGGGACAGGCTCAAAAGCTCGGACAAAAAAATCGTGCTTTACGGTATGGGCGACGGCGCGGAGAAGATAAAGGCCGTGCTTGACGAAAAGGAAATCCCGCTTGCCGATATTATGGCGAGTGATGAATTTGTGCGCGGGCACAGCTTTATGGGTATACGCGTGAAAACGCTCGCGGAAATCGAGGACTTGTACGGCGATGATTTTATAATTCTCGTGTGCTTCGGAACGCAAATTCCCGAGGTTATGGAGAAAATCGCGTACATATCGCGACAGCACGAGCTTTACGCGCCGAATGTTCCTGTCGCGGGAGAGGGACTTTTCGACCTTGACTACGCGCGGGAGCACCGCGATGAGTTGGAGAAGGTTTACAAGCTGCTTGCAGACGAGCAGTCGAAAAAGGTGTTCGAGAACGTAATCCGCTATAAATTAAGCGGAAAGCTCGATTATCTCACCGAGGTGGAAACGCCCTCCGAGGAGAAGTTTGACCTGCTTAAAATCGGCACGGAGGAGATTTACGTTGATTTGGGCGCGTATGACGGAGACACGGTTATCGAGTTTTTGAACGAAACGTCGATGCAGTTCACGAAAATCTACGCGATGGAGCCGGACTCGAAAAACTACCGCAAGCTGAAACGGCGGCTTTATATGATAGGCTCGGCGCTTTTGGAGGCTTACAACTGCGGCGCTTGGGACGAGGACACTTCCGTTGTGTTCAACCTGCGCTCGGGAAGAAGCAGCAAGGCAGTCCCCGACAAGAACGTTTCGCTCAATCCCGCGCGTTTTCGCGAGGTGAAGATGCTGAAGGTTGACACGCTTCTGCGCGGTCAGCCCGCTACATATCTTAAAATGGACGTTGAGGGCGCGGAGGAAAAGGCGCTTTTCGGCGCTCGGGAAACCATTGCGAATTTCGCGCCGAAGCTCAACATCGCGCTTTATCATCGGAACGAGGATATGTTCAAAATCCCGCTTCTGGTTAATTCGATGCAGAAAAAATACAAGCTGTATATGCGGCATCACCCGTACTTCCCCGATTGGGACACAAATCTTTACGCGCTTTGACCGAAGACAGAAAGAGGCTGTAAATGAAAATCGTTATCGGAATTATCCTCATTGTTTTGATTATGGCAGGAATAGGGCTGTATGTCGTGTTTATGCTCAACGCGCACGACCTTGTGTACTGCGGCGATATAAAGGGCGAAAACGGCTCGCAGTGCTATGTGACGAGGGTTTACACGGCGGATTTGAACGCGAATGAAACGCTCTCGCAGATTGTTTCCGCGATGAACCAAAATGAAAGCGGAAACCTCACCGCCGAGGAAATGACCACAATTCTTGCGACCTATCAGAACGTAATCTACGCGCCCGTGTTCACGCTCAATCTTGAACAGGAGGATGACCGCACGTTTGTTCTCTCGGGGAGCGTCTACAACGGTCTTGACGGCGACGGAAACCCCACCGAGCCGGATTTCCGCTACAAAAATCTCACGCTCACCGCGGGTATCGCAAATGGCAAGGTTCTCGCCGCGCAGAACGTCTACTCGCAGGATATAAACGAGGACGGACAGTACGAGTTCAAGGCGCGGAACAATGTTGTTGACCCGGTTTTGCTTGACGGAAACGCGGGAGCGGCTTTCTCGTTCACCGACTGCGACTCGTTCAGACTTGTTTTCACGGGCGTTGAAGAGGTTCCCGCGACAATAAAGCTCGCGTTCACCTACGATGTTGACGCGCAAAATCCGCTGAATTTCACCAGTATCAGGGGCGGCGCGCTCGGGCTGACTCTCACGGAAGCTTATGACGAATCGGGCAGATTAAAGCCGACCGTTACGCTTGAAAAGGTGTACACTGTCAAAACTGAGGAGTAAATTGTGGACAATTTTTGTCGGAATTCCACGAAACGTTTTGTTCACAAACGCCCAAAAGTTAATAAAAAGTTTAAGTTTGTATGGTATCATAATCACGGAGCAGAAAAAGCCCCGTGATTTTTTGTTTCTTTAGTTAAACTTGTGGCAAATTTTGGAAAAGGTGATTTCGATGAAAACAGGACTTATTTTGGAAGGCGGCGCGGTAAGAGGAATTTTCACCGCGGGCGTACTTGACCGCCTCATGGAGGAAGGAATAAATTTCCCGTATGTAATCGGAGTATCTGCGGGCGGCGGAAATGCGATGAGCTACGTTTCCTGTCAGGTGGGGAGAACCTGCCGTATGATAAATGTACCGCGAAACGAGTCGTACTACGGGTTCAGGCAGTTTTTAGGCTCGGGAAAACTTATAAATCTTGACAAAATGGCTTTCGAGTATCCGTATAAACAGTTCCCGTTTGATTTTGATACATATTATAACAGCGGGATTGAAACGGAATACGTCTGCACCTGTCTTGAAACGGGAAAGGCGGAGTATTTCTCGGAGTACGAGGACAACGAGCGCCTGCTGACGATTGCGAAGGCGACTTGTTCCGTGCCGATGCTTTGTGCGCCGGTTGAGCTTGACGGAAAGCATTACCTTGACGGAAGTATCGCGGACAGTATCCCGATTGAACACGCGCTGGAAATGGGCTGCGACAAGCTGGTGATTATCCTCACGAAGCCGGGAAGTGCAACTCCCCCGACGGATTATTCCAAGTACAAAAAGGTTATCAACTCGATGTACAAGAAATACCCGAACTTTGTCGAGGCTTGTATGACGCGCGTTGAGCGTTACAAGGAAACCGTTGAGCTTATGAACAAGCTTGAGGAAGAGGGCAGAGCGTTTGTATTCCGCCCGTCGCTCCCCGCGATTTCAAAGTTCGAGAAGAACAGCGAGAAGATTATGGAGAGCTATCACGACGGCTATTCGCAGGCGGACGAGAAAATTCTCGACCTTGTAGAGTGGACGAAAACGGCGCTTGTAAGTTAAAAAATCAGGTCTGCGAGATGTTTCGCAGACCTTTTCTTTTAAAATATAATATAGCCGCAGCCGGCGTCAAGTTCGTTTACAGCGGGATTTTCATTCTCTGTGCTCTCGTTAATAAACACCTTGATTGCCGTGAGTACGTTTTTCATATCGTTGCTCTGAAGCGTAATCTGCGTTTCGCCGACCTCGAAAACCGCGCGAATTTCCCCGCCGTCCTTGAAGAACGTAACTTCCGTGCCAGCAAAATCCTCGGTTTCGTAATCTTTTGCGGGCGTCCATTTTGACTGCTTTCTGAACAGCGCGAGAACCGAGCCGCCCGAAAATTTATATTCCACGAAATTCCCGTCATAAACCAGCCTGTCATCGTTCTTCTTCAAAACAAACTCCGCGTATTTCGCGGTGCAGTTCGGGATATACTTTTCCGGCGCGAAAAGGTCAATTCCGTAGTACTTTGACGCTTGCTCGGGAGAGAGCTTTTCCTCGTTGTTAATCATCGGCAGATATGCAATTTTTTCAAGGTCGTCGGGCGAGGAGTTGAATTCGATATCCCTGCTTGCTGTGGAATGTGAATTGCTGTCGGTTTGGGCAGGCTCGGAATTTTCGTAAATGTAAGAGATATTCCCGCTCTCGTCCATTGTCGCGCCGATTGTGTTGCTGACTTTTGTTGTTGAACCGCCGTTATCGTCCGCGCCGTTCGCGATTATTCCGCTTTCCACGGGAATTTTATTGTTGAATTGAGCAAACGAAATCGTTCCCACAACAGCCGCCGCCGTACACACGGGAACAGCCGTCCTCAAAACAACCGTGCGGCGCTTTTTCTGCACGGCTTCGTTCTCGTGAACCCGCTTCAGCACGCTTCTTGTCATTTCTTCATAAGTCTTCATAAGTAAAACCCTCTTTCTCCAGTTCAGCCTTCAGAGCCTGTCGAGCACGGTAGGCAAGCGTTTCCGCCGCGTGTGTGGTTTTCTTCATCACCGCCGCGGCTTCCCTTGCGGAAAAATCCTCGAAATAAATCAGCCAAAGCACCTGCCTCTGTTCATCCTTGAGCTTTGACATCGCCTTGTAAACAGCCTTTTTGCGCTCCTCGCGAAGATAACTTTCCTCGAGATTTTTCTCATCGTCGGAAATTTCCCCGCACTCGTCGAGCCCGATATTCTGCCGCCGCTTTTCCCGCCTGATGTAATCGAGCGCGGCGTTTCTCCCGAACGAGTACAGGAAAGTGCGGAATTTTGAGTTCCCGTGAAAACGCGGTTTTTTGGTGAAGAGCTTGACGAAAGCGTCCTCGCAAAGCTCCTCGGCGGCGTTCAAATCGCGCACAAAGCTGTTTATGTAGAGGATTAGCCCGTCCCTGAAATCGCGGATAATCTCGCCGACCGCTGTTTCATCGCCGTCAAGATAACGCGCGTAAGCACTTTCCCCGCTGTCCATCGGCTCACCTTCTTTCAAAAGAAAAATCGATTTTTGCTTTCACTTATTAGACGTTTGAAATTTAAATTACTCACAAAAAATCCGTGGTTTTCCCACGGATTTTTTTATATCGCTTGAATTGTGCTCTTGAAATCATTTCGCTCAAGAAACGCGAGAATTTTCTCGGCAGCGTTTTTGTTGTGAGCGGTTGTCCGGTCAAGCTCCGCGAGCCGCTCGAGAACAAGCTCCGCGCTTCCGTCAACTGCGCAAGCCGCCGCGAGTAATTTTGCAAGCGTAACCGCCGCGCCGTAAACGAGGAAATTCTCGAAAATCCCGCGCCGGGTGAGGTAAAACGGCATTTTCAGCTCGAACAGCAAATTTTTCGCAAGATTTCGGAAAAAATACTCCCGTCCCGCGAAAATTTCCGCAAGCCGTTTTTCACCGTCGGATAACTTTTGCTTATCGAAATTCCTGTCATTAAACAGCGCCTTTTCCCCGAAAATCTCCGAAAAAAGCTCAGCCGCAAGCTGCTTCTCCATAAACACGCGCTCGAAGTAAAAATCCGTTTCGTCAAGCCGCGCTACGAGCCGTTCAAGAGCCTCGGGAAACTCGTTTTCGTTCACCTGGGAAAGCGTTTTGGCAGCCGCCGCGCCGATAGCAAGATTTGTTTCAATCCCCGCGGATTTCTCGGAAATTATGTCGAAAAACAGCCCGAAAAGCTCGTTTCGGAAAGCAAGCGCGGGATTTTTCGCAAAATCCGCTTCGCTCTCGCAGGAAACCGCCTTGAATTCAACCGTGTTCCCGCGCACTTGAACCGTTCTCGGATTGATATCGAGCGCGTTCTCGTCATTCAACAAAATCCGCAGAACCTCGGGACAGCTCGAGTAACAGCCCCGCGTGAGCGTCGAGCTGTTGAACACGGAAACCCTCGGGTACATCGCGCAGGTCGCCGACAAAATCTCCTCGCCGAAAGTCAGCTGAAGCGAGCAAAGCCCGTTCTCCGAAAGGAACGGGCAAGCCGAATTGATTAGGTTAATGTTCCAAGCGCTTTGCTCCTTGACAAACGCGGCGCTGATTATCCCGCGCAGCTCCTCGGGCATTTCCCGCGAAACAAGGCGCTCGTGCTCCTCGTCTGTCCACATAACGCGCCCCCATCGCCCGCAGCAGTTTTGCGGACACGCCGAGCCGGTGCATTTAAACTCGCCGAAATATTTCGGCTCGATGATGTTGTAAAATCCCATTTAAATGCTTGCGGAGTAGTTCGGAGCTTCCTTGGTGATATAGATATCGTGCGGGTGGGATTCCTTCAAGCCCGCGCCGGTGATTTTGACGAATTTCGCTCTTTCCTGCAGCTCGGGGATTGTCGGGCAGCCGCAGTAACCCATACCGCTCTTGATACCGCCGACAAGCTGGAAAACGGTATCGGCAACCGCTCCCTTGTAAGGAACGCGTCCCTCAACGCCCTCGGGAACGAGTTTCTTGTCCTTCTCCTGGAAATATCTGTCGGCAGAGCCGCGCTTCATTGCTGCAAGCGAGCCCATACCGCGATAAACCTTGAACGAGCGTCCCTGATAGATTTCAACATCGCCGGGTGCTTCCTCGCAGCCTGCGAGCAGTGAACCGAGCATTACGCAGTTCGCGCCGGCAGCAAGTGCCTTGACGATATCGCCCGAGTACTTGATACCGCCGTCTGCGATAACGGGAATTCCGTATTTTGCCGCTGCGCACGCGCAGTCGTAGATTGCGGTAATCTGCGGAACGCCGATACCCGCGACAACTCTTGTCGTACAAATCGAGCCGGGGCCGATACCGACCTTAACCGCGTCCGCGCCCGCCTTAATCAAATCCTCGGCAGCCTCTGCGGTTGCGATATTGCCCGCGATGATGGGAGTATTCGGGAACGCGCTCTTCACCTTGTCCAAAGTGAGCATAATGTTCTTGCTGTGGCCGTGAGCCGAGTCGAGAACGAGAACGTCCGCCTGCGCCTTGATAAGCGCGCCCGCTCTTTCGAGAACATCGGGTGTAATGCCGATTGCCGCGCCGCAGAGCAGTCTGCCGCTCTTGTCACGCGCGGTGTTCGGGTACTGAACGGATTTTTCGATATCTTTAATTGTGATAAGTCCCTTGAGGTAGCCGTTTTCGTCAACCAGCGGGAGCTTTTCAATCTTATGTCTGCGAAGAATTTCCTGCGCGCCCGCAAGGGTTGTCCCAACGGGAGCAGTGATAAGGTTTTCCTTGGTCATAACCTCGCCGATTTTCTGCGCGGGGTCTGAGATGAAGCGCAGGTCGCGGTTGGTGAAAATGCCGACGAGCTTGCCGTTTTCGACAATCGGCACACCGCTGATTTTATACTTGCCCATAAGCGCGTCCGCGTCGCGAACGCTGTCCTCGGGCGAAAGGAAGAACGGATTGACGATAACGCCGTTTTCCGAGCGCTTTACCTTGTCAACCTCGTCAACCTGCTGTTCGATGGTCATATTCTTGTGGATAATGCCGATACCGCCCTCGCGCGCGATTGCGATTGCCATTTTCGACTCGGTTACGGTATCCATAGCGGCGGTCATTATGGGGGTGTTGAGCTGAATTGTTTTGGTGAGATTTGTCTTGATGTCAATCATATTCGGAGTAACGTCGCTTCTTGCGGGCACCAACAATACGTCGTCAAACGTAAGCCCTTCCTTTGTGAACTTTTCCTCAAAATTACAGTTGAGCATATTTTTCTCCTCTCGTTTTCATTTGCGTATATTGTTATTATTATACACCACAAATCAAAATTTTTCAAGCGGGAAATCAAAGAAAATTACACAAATATCTTTAAATTTTTTTAACAGGTTTATGACATTTTAACGCACTTGTTAAAAATTCGGTGAAAATGGGCTTCAGGCTCTTGACTAAATCAAGAATTTATTATAAAATATAAGTGTATGTGTTGAATACTAAACAAAAGAGGTTGGAGAAAAATGAACGGAAGAGAAACTATAGTTTCGGCGTCGCTGCTTGCGTGCAATCTGGCGAACTTCGAGAGCGAAATCAGACGCTGCGAAAGAGCGGGCGTTGACTGGATACATTTTGACGTTATGGACGGGCATTTCGTGGAGCAAATTACCTACGGTGCACCCGTGCTGAAATTCGTGCGGAGCGTTACGCAGAAATTGCTTGACGTTCACCTTATGGTTGAAAATCCGCAGAGCCAGATAAAATTCTTCGCGGACGCGGGCGCCGATTTGATTACAATTCACCTTGAAAGCAAAGGCGATATTTCGGGCTGTCTGCGGGAAATCCGCTCGCAGGGGAAGAAATCCGCGCTTGCGATAAAGCCCGCAACTCCCGTTGAGGCGGTTTTCGATTATATACCGCTTTGCGATATGATTTTGGTGATGACGGTTGAACCGGGCTACGGCGGACAAGGCTTTATCTACGATATGCTCCCGAAGCTCAAGGTTCTGCGCGAATACGCTGACAAAAACGGCTTTGAGAAGCTGGATATTCAGGTTGACGGCGGAATTAACGAAAAAACAGGCTTTTCCGCAGTTAACGCGGGAGCAAACGTTCTCGTTGCGGGAACGGGACTTTTTAAAGCGCCAGATATGAAATCGGTCTGCGAGGCGCTGAAAGGAAACTGATAGATGACGAAGAATATTGCTCGCGAACCGGACAAGGTTTATTTCGAGCGTATGGTTATAATGGCGATGCTTCTGGTTCCCGCCGCGTTTTTACAGGGAATACGCGCGGTTTTGGTGTGCGTGATGAGCGTTGTGTGCTGTATGCTTGTGGACGCGCTCTGCTGCCTTATCAGAAAAATCCGCTACAATATAAAGGACGCTGCCGTGCCGTTTTGGGGACTGGCGGCGGGAATGATGATGCCCGTGAGCGTGCCCGTGGGGCTGATAATTTTGTCCTCGGTTTTGTGCGTGGTTATCGGAAAGCACCTTTTCGGCGCTTCGGACAATATCATCTTCTCTCCCCCCGCGATTTCCACGGCATTCCTTATAATCTGCTATCCCGCGGAGATGCTCTACGCGCCGAAATACGGCGAGATTTACCCCGTTTTCGCGGAGTTTGAGGGCGCGCTCACCCGTTCAACCGAGTATTCGCTGAAGCTCGGAAACGTTCCCACAAAAGGCGTTCTTGACACGCTTATGGGATTTGTGACGGGAAGCATCGGCACGATTTATATGCTGGTAATACTGGTGTGCGGAATTTGCCTTGTGCTGCGCCGCACGAACAGCTTTGCTGCGGTTATGTCAACGCTTGTCGTGACGGCAATTCTCGCGTTTTTCTTCCCGAGAGCGGATTTCGGCGAGGGCGGCGGCTGGAGTTCGATTTTCTACGAATTTTCATCGGGATATCTGCTTTTCGGCACGGTTTTCCTTGCCGCAGAGCCGTACAATGTTCCGCAGAAGCTTATGGGAAAAATCCTCTACGGCGCGACGCTCGGTTATATAACGATGATGTTCCGTCATTTCGGGCAGACCGAGGGCAGCTTTTTGTTCGCGCTTTTGCTTACGGGCGCGCTCGGGAGCAGCTTTGACCGACTTGTCGATAACCTTGTTTACTGGAAGAAAACCTACGTCAACTCCTTCGAGAAATCCAAAACAAAGGTTCAGAGCGGCGGCGTAAAGCTGACGGACACGCAGGAGATTGTTATTCCCGAAAAGTACAAATACAACACCCCGCCGATTGACGGCGAGATAAAAAAGCATCGCAGAAAAAAGAAGAAGGAGGACGACGGATATGACGGCGGAAAATAAGAAAAGTCACATAAACGCCGACGGGCTGTTCCGACAGAATATCGTCCTTATGAGCGGGCTTGTAACCGCGCCGATTATTGTCGCGGCTACGACAATGCAGCGCGCTCTTGTCCTCACGCTGAGCTTTTTTGCGATTTCCTACTTCTCGATACTGATTTGCAGGTTTATTCCGAGAAAAATTGTATATACTGTAAGAATATTACTGTATACAATTGTCGCGGCGGTTATGTTTATACCGACGGTTATCGGGCTGAGATATCTCTTCCCCGACACCACGAAAGAGGTTATGCTGTATATTGAGCTTACTGTCGTGAACTCGCTTATCCTCGCGAAAACCGAGAGCCGTTTTTACCTCGAGCCTTACGGGAGAATGGCGGTTGACGCGCTGATTTACATCGCGGGCTATGCAATGGCAGCGTTTGCGTCGGGCTTTGTGAGAGAAATTCTCTCCTACGGCACGGTTTTCGGCTTTCACGTCTGCGAACCGATTGTTCCCTCGGCAAAATCGCCGTTCTTCGGATTTATTCTCGTGGGAATTTTCGCGGCGCTTTGCAGAGCGGCGGCGGGAAGGCGCGTTTCTTCACGAAAGGAGCGCGGCAAATGAGCAACGTTTTTGCAAGAATTGTAAGTTTAGCGATGATTTCGGTTTTCACGCAGAACGCGATTTTCGACAGGGCTTTTGGCGCGAATGTCGCGATTTACGCGTCGCGAAAGGACTCGCACGTTGTCGGCTTCTCAATCGGAATTACCATTATGACAACCCTCGCGAGCATTATCTCGTATCAGTTTGACGGACTTCTGCTCCCGCTGCCTTACGGTGATTTGCTGATGCCGCTGGTTTATGTGGGGATAATAAGTCTGCTTTATGTAATCGGCTTGCTGATTTTGTGGAAAGGCTTCCCGAAAACGTTCTACAAGGTCAAAAAGTACGCGCACCTCGCAATTTTCAACTGCGCGGTTTTCGGAGCGCTTTTCCTGAACTCAACCTTCGGAAAAGGCTTTGCGGGATACGTCGGCTACGGCTTTGGCACGGGAATCGGCTTTTTCCTCGCGTGCTTTTTGCTCAACATCGCAAACGACCGTCTGTCAAGCGAAAAAATCCCGAAAATTTTCCGCGGTTATCCGATAATGATGATTTACATCGGAATTTTATCTCTCGCGTTTAACGTTTTGGTTGGTTACACGGCTGATTTCTGATACTATTAATAAAGGGGGTCCGGGCGCATTGAAAAACAAAAAAACTAACATTAAAATCAAACGAAGCAAGGTCAATCTTTACAGCAAACGTAAAAACAAGCGAAAACAGGTCATCACGATTGTTATAACGGTTGTGGCGGCTTGCGGACTCGGCGTTCTGGGCTTTGGGCTGGGGAAACCGCTTGTTGAGTTTTTCAACAACCGCAACAACAGCTCTTCCTCCTCTGAATCCGCGTGGACTCCCCCGTCAAGCGAAGAGGTTTCCTCGGAAAGCGTTATCGCGAGTTCCTCGGAGGAAAGCTCGGAGGTTCCCGTTGAACCCGTTCGGAAGATGACCGACGTGTACTTCCTCCCCGATGACGCGGCGTTAAGCTCGGCTTCGCTCAACAGCGCGCTCGCGGCGGCAAAGGCGGCGGGTGTGGAAACGGTTGCCGTTACGCTGAAGAACGACACGGGAAATTTCCTGTACAAGAGCGAAATCAAGGGCTTGGACACACACGGTATCATCACCGGCACTCTCACAGCCGAGCAAATCTGCAAGGCGATAACGGACGCGGGATTTATTCCTGCGGCGAAGATAAGCACGCTGAAAGACCGGCTCTGCGGCTATAAAGACGCAACGGACGGCGGCTATCGCATAACGGGAAGCGGCTACACCTGGCACGATGACCGTGAGGAGAAGGGCGGCAAGCCGTGGCTTTCGCCGTTCAAATCGCAGACCTTGCAGTTTATGGGCGAAATCACCTCGGAGCTGTCGGTGGCAGGCTTCAAAAACATTATCGCCGTGAACACGATGTACCCGAAATTCCACAAGGAGGACATCTCAACCTACCTCTCCGACCTCCCGCTCTCCGACAACAAAGCGCGTCTGAATGCGCTCTGGGACGTTGTGGACTCCGCGAAAGCGGGTGCTGAGAAGAACGGCGCGGCGCTTTGGATTGAGATTGCGGGTGAAAACGTAATCGCGCAAAACCGCTTGTGTACGGACGCGGAGCTTTGCTCGAGCGCGGACAAGCTCTCCGAAATCAAGCTCATTGTTGATTACACGCCGAGCGCGGCAGCAGCGGAGGCTTATGAAAACGCCAAAACCTTTGCGGAAAATCTGAAAACGGCTCTCGGCGATACGGAATTTTATGTGGTTATCAAGGGCGGCTATTCCGAGGCATCGCTCTCGGATATCAAAAAGGCGTTCTCGGAAACCAAAATCGCGGTTTTCGGACAATAACTTTCGCATAAACCCCTTGATTTTTTATGAAACAAGGTGTATAATATAAAAGTTGTACACTTTATGTATAAAACAAAACAGATACGGAGGACAAAAAATGAATTTACTCAATTTGATTTCAGCTTCAAGTGAACAGCAGGCGGCTGCGGCAGCAGGCTCGCAGTGGGCTTCTATCCTTATGATGGTGCTCCCGCTTGTGCTGATGATAGCAATTTTCTACTTCCTTATCCTGCGCCCCGAGAAGAAGCGCAACAAGGAAATGCAGCAAATGCTCAACAACATTCAGGTTGCCGATGAGGTTGTCACAACAGGCGGCATTATCGGGCGCGTTCTGTCGGTTAAGGAGGACACCGTTCTCATCGAAACCGGAAGCGACCGCACAAAAATCCGCGTGCTCAAGTCGGCTATTGCCAGAAACAACACCAGCCACGAGGCAGCAACCGCCGAGGTTGAAACCGCGAAGGCTTCCAAGGATAAGAAGAGCGGAAAGACCGAAATTAAGTAATGCCGAAAACCGATTTAAGGGTTATCAAGACGCGCGCGAATATCAGAAACGTGCTTGTCGAGATTATGTCCGAGAAGCCGATTTCGAGCATTACTATTTCGGAAATCTGCGAGCTTGCAAGGATTAACCGAAAAACCTTTTACCGTCATTACCGCACCGTCGGCGATGTTCTCGAGGAGCTTGAAAACGACTTCCTCAAGGAGTTTTCCGAGCACCTTCAAAGCGGGAGCCTGCTGAATATCGGCGCGGTTGTGCGCGGCGTGAGCGAAACCGTGAAGCTGCACCGTGATTTTTTCGCAAAGCTTATGCGGTTTAACCCCGAGATTTTTACAAGCGGCAGAATGAAGCTTGCCCTGCGCAGGACAATTTCCGCTGCTCTGCGAAATATCGGCGCGGGAAACACCGAGCCGGAGCTTAACGCTATCTCGGAATTTATTGTTTCGGGCGTGCTTTCGGTTTACGCTTCGTGGTTCAGCAACGGCTGCCGCGAGGATATCGACGCGCTCGCGGAAATTTCCGTCAAAACAGCCGTGAGGGGCTTGTCGGCGTTTGTGCCGGAGAGGCGGCTTCTTGCGGAGAAGTAAAGAAGTGATTTTGTGAAAGAGAATAAATTTTTCACGGTGAACAATATGGTGTTCATCGCGCTTTTTGCGGCGATAATTTGCATTATGGCGCCGTTTTCGATTAGTGCGGGAGCAATCCCGATTTCACTGGGAACTTTCGCGATTTACCTCGCGGGCGGCTTCCTCGGGAGCAAAAAGGGCGTGGCGGCGGTTTGCGTATACATTATGCTGGGCGCGGTCGGACTGCCCGTGTTCACGGGATTTTCGGGCGGTTTTGCAAAACTGCTCGGAGTGACGGGCGGCTATATAATCGGCTATATACCGCTGGTTATGCTCACGGGAATTTTTGCCGAGCGTAATAAAAAGCTTATGCCGTTGGGAATGGTTCTGGGAACGCTTGCGTGCTACACTTTCGGCACCGCTTGGTTTATGATTTCAACGGGAAGCGAGCTTGTTCCCGCGCTTATGAGCTGCGTTGTGCCGTTTCTTATCGGCGACGCGATTAAGATTGCCGCGGCAACGGCGATTTGTATTCCGCTCAAATCAAGGGTTGACAAAATTTTGGCATATAAAAGGAAAAAACAATGAACTCTGCGCTGATTACAGCATTTCAAGCCGTTGTAATGCTGATTTTGCTTTTTTTCGGGTACTTTTTGTACAAGAAGGATTTTCTTGACGAAAACTCCTCAAAACGGCTCTCGAACATCACTATTTCCATAATCAGCCCGATTGTCATTTTCAACGCTTATCAGACAGATTTTAACCCCGAGCTGCTCAAAGGACTTTTGACGGCGCTTGCGCTTGCGTTTGCGTCGCAGGCTTTGTCCGTGCTTGCAGCTCGGCTTATTGTGCGCAAAACTCACAAGGACTTCGAGGTTGAGCGCTTTGCAATCGGCTATTCAAACTGCGCGTTTATGGGAATTCCGCTTGCCGAGGCAACCTACGGCGCGGAGGGCGTGTTCTACCTCACGGCTTATATAACCGCGTTCAATGTTTTTATGTGGACGCACGGCGTTGTTATGATGAGCGGGAAAAAGCTCACGGGAAAAGGGCTGGTGAAGATTGTGATTTCGCCGGCGATGCTGAGTATAATTCTCGGCTTGGTGTGCTTTTTCACGGGCTTCCGCGTTCCCGAAATCATACAGCTCCCGCTGAATTACCTCGGCGCGCTTAACACGCCGCTTGCTATGATAGTTTCGGGCGCGACGATTGCTATGGCGGGAATAAAGAGCTGCTTCACGAAAAAGCGCGTGTACTTTTTGCAGGCGTTTCGGCTGTTGCTTTTGCCGGCGGTAATCGCCACGGGCTACGCAATAGCAAGGCATTTCGGAGCAAACGCAACCGCTGTCGGCTCGATACTTGTAGCGGCGGCAGCTCCCACTGCGTCGGCAGCGATTATGTTCTCGCATAAATTCGGGAAAAACGCCGAATACGCGTCAAATCACTTTGCGGTTTCCACGATTTTGAGTATGGCGACAATGCCACTTATCCTCGCGTTTTACGAGCTGGTGTGCGGTTGGATTTTGTAGAAAATGCACAAAAAATCGCTTTACAGTTTGTACACAATAATTGTTGCAAATTTCCAAAAAAAATGGTATAATTTATATGTTACAAATTGACAAGATAGTATTTAGGCTATAAAGCCTGTATACTTCTTAATATATTTTCCCCAATTATTTTCAGCCGATAAACTGTTTTCCCCAAACAGTCGGCAACCTTAATTTGATTTAACCGCAGACACCCCCTTGTCTGCGGGATTTTTTTATGTTTTTGTGAAATTTCGCAAAATTTTCACTCAAAACACTTGACTTTTGAAAAAATAGTTGTATAATATAGTTAGCACTCTAATGGGGCGAGTGCTAAATTGATTCCGAAATATAAGTAAATGCCCCTTTATAAGGTTGCCTAGCGGAATCAATTTCAAATTTTTAGGAGATGATTTAAATGGCAGAAAAAAAGGAATTCAAAGCCGAATCTAAACGCTTGCTGGAGATGATGATAAACTCCATTTATACGCATAAGGAAATCTTTTTGCGCGAGCTTATTTCAAACGCCTCCGACGCGATGGATAAGCTGTATTTCAAGTCGATGGAGGAAAATCTCGGGCTTACGCGCTCGGATATGAGCATTACGCTTGCCGTTGACAAGGACGCGCGCACGCTCACAATCACCGATAACGGTATCGGTATGACCAAGGACGAGCTTGAAAACAACCTCGGCACAATCGCGCAGAGCGGCTCTTTTGAGTTCAAGCGCGACAATGAAAAGACCGAAGACGTTGACGTTATCGGACAGTTTGGCGTGGGCTTTTACTCCGCGTTTATGGTAGCGAAAAGAGTTACCGTAATCTCCAAGGCTTACGGCGCGGACAAGGCTTATATGTGGCAGAGCGACGGCGCGGAGGGTTATTCTATCGAGGACGCCGAAAAGGATACCAACGGCACGGTTATCACCCTTGAAATCAAGGACAACGCCGATGAGGAGAATTACGACGAGTTCCTCACGCCCTACAAAATCAAAGAGCTTGTCAAGAAGTACTCCGACTATATCCGCTATCCCATCAAGATGGACGTCGAGCACGAAAAGCTCAAGGAAGGCACCGGCGTTGACGGAAAAGAACCCGAGTATGAAAAGGAAATCGTTACCGAAACGCTCAATTCGATGGTTCCGATTTGGAAAAAGTCCAAGACCGAGCTGAAAGACGAGGATTACAACCAGTTCTACAAGGACAAATTCTACGATTACACCGACCCGCTGCTCCACATTCACACAAGAACCGAGGGCACGGCAACCTATTCCGCGCTGCTTTACATTCCGCAGAATGCGCCCTACGACTACTACTCCAAGAACTACGAAAAGGGCTTGCAGCTCTATTCGAGCGGCGTTATGATTATGGAGAAATGCTCGGATTTGCTGCCCGATTATTTCAGCTTTGTAAAAGGTCTTGTGGACAGCGAGGATTTGTCGCTTAATATTTCCCGCGAAATGCTCCAGCATGACAGACAGCTGAAAATCATCGCAAAGAGCATCGAAAAGTCGATTAAGAACGAGCTGAAAAAGCTGCTCAAAAACGAGCGCGAGAAGTACGAGAAGTTCTTTGAAACGTTCGGCTCGCAGATTAAGTACGGAATTTACGAGGCTTACGGAATGAACAAGGACGAGCTTCAAGACCTCTTGCTGTTCAAGACCTCAAACGGCGGTACAACAACGCTTGAAGAGTACGTTTCGCGTATGAAAGAGGACCAGAAGTACATCTATTTCGCGAGCGGAAGCAGCGTTACCCGTATCGAGAGCCTCCCGCAGACCGAGCAGGTTCGCGACAAGGGCTACGAAATCCTGTACCTCACCGACCACGTTGACGAGTTCTGCCTGCAAATGATGCACGACTATGACGGCAAGGAGTACAAGTCGGTTTCAGCGGAAGACCTTGGTCTTGACACTCCCGAGGAGAAGGAGGAAATCAAGAAGGCTGAGGAGGACAACAAGTCGCTGTTCGAGTTTATGACCGAGAAGCTCGGCGGTAAGGTTAAGGCGGTTAAGCTGTCGCAGCGCTTGAAGAGCCACCCTGTGTGCATTACAAGCGAGGGTATGCTGTCGGTTGAGATGGAAAAAGTTTTGTCGGCGATGCCAAACGGTGATGGAGCAAAGGCGGAGAAAATTCTCGAAATCAACCCGAACCACGCTATATTCGGAAAGCTGAAAGAGCTGTACGAGAGCGATAAGGATAAGGCGGCGGATTATGCGGATATTTTGTATAATCAGGCGCTGTTGATTGAAGGAATGCCGATTGAGAACCCTGTGGAGTTCTCGAATAAGGTTTGCGAGCTGCTGGCGAAGTAAACGCACTATCTTCCCGAGGGTGCGCAGCGAAAAAAGTCTTTTTGGAAGTCAAGAAACCTTTTTCTTCAGAAAAAGGTTTCTTGCCGCCGGAGGCACTCGCGGCGAAGCCGCGAACTAGAGCGCGAAGCGCGACCACTCGGCGCGAAGCGCCGCACTCGCGGCGAAGCCGCGCAAACGCGTTCAAAAGCGCTAAAAGGGGTTTGGGGGAAAAACAAGAGTTTTTCCCCCACGCGTTTTTGGAGGCTTTCAGCCGACAAAAACGCATCGATTTCAGCGGGTCGAAGCCGCTGAAATCGACAAGGGCGCGTATATTGCATTGCCGTGGCGCATAAATTTTTTTCGTCTGCTTGTTGCCGAACTCAGCAAGCAGTGCCGCAAACGATAAAGAAAACGTTCCCCAAAAACAAAAAAGCAGGCTCAAAACGAACCTGCTTTTATTTTGCCTTTGATTTGCCGATTGAATTAGTCAGCAGAATAAGGAATAAGGGCAACCTGTCTAGCTCTCTTGATAGCCTTGGTAAGCTCTCTCTGATGATAAGCGCAGCAGCCGGTAACTCTGCAGGGCAGAATCTTGGAGCGCTCGGTCATAAACTTTCTGAGCTTGGCGATGTCCTTATAATCAATGAACTCTGTTCTGTCCGAGCAAAACTGGCAAACCTTTTTGCGGCTGCGCTTTGCTGCGTGAACAGGTCTTTCGGTCTTTTCAGCCATAGTGTTAACCTCCTGTTTAGATTTCGATTAGTTCACAAATTTCTCAGAATGGATAATCGTCACTGTCGGCAGAGGAAAAATCCGCGGCAGGAGAGTTGTTCTCCGACGGAGCGGAAGAAGCGGAATAAGAGTTGTTCACGGGAGGGGGCGTTCCGTAGCCGGGGTCGCCGCTTTGAGAGTAGCTTCCGGAGCCGCTCTCGGACTTTGAACCGGTAAAGGTTATCTGGTCGGCAATAATCTCGGTAACGTTTACGTTTTGCCCATCTTTGTTGGTGTATTGACGCGTCTGGAGCTCGCCTTCAACAAGAATCATATTTCCCTTCTTGAAATAACGGGAAACAAATTCACCCTGCTGACGCCAAGCAACGATGTTGAAGAAATCAGCCTTCTTTTCTTCGCCCCCGGCGTTGGAGCG
>SFLN01000106.1 GCA_004554555.1 [Eubacterium] saphenum
AGCTTGCCGAAAGCTCGGACTGCGACAAGCATTTTCACTTGAAATGCGAGAAATGCGGAAAGCTGATTCACGTTGACTGCGGATTTATGGCTGAAATAAAGCAGCACATCGAGTCTGACCACGATTTTTACGTTGACCTCGGCAAGACCGTTTTTTACGGCTTGTGCGGGGCGTGTGCAAAAGGAGAAGACAATGTTTAAGAAAATCTGCGCGGCTTTGCTGGTTTTTAGCACGGCAATGTTCTGCGGCTGTCAAAATCAAAACAAAACCGAAAATTCAAGCGGAAAGCTGAAAATTGTCACGACGATTTTTCCCGCTTATGATTTTGCGAAAAATATTTTCGGGGAAACCGCCGAGGTTACAATGCTGCTTAAACCGGGAATGGAGAGCCATTCTTACGACCCGTCGGCAAAGGATGTTGTGAAAATCGACGAGTGCGATTTGTTTATCTATAACGGCGGCGAGTCGGACGCTTGGGTTGAAAATATCCTCAAATCAACCGAAAATGTGAAAGCGCTGAAGATGGTTGACGCGGTTGAGGTGCTCGGCGAGGAGCACACCGACGGTATGACTGCCGAGGAAAACGATGAGCACGACCACGATGATGAAGAATATGACGAGCACGTCTGGACATCACCGAAAAACGCTGCGCTGATTGCCGCAAGCATTCGTGATAAGGCGAAGGAGATTTCTCCCGAAAACGCGGCAGCTTTTGACAAAAACGCAGAAAGCTATATCGCAAAAATCAACTCGCTTGACGAGCGGTTTGCTGAGCTTTTGGCGGGCGAGAAGCGGTATTTCGTGTTCGGTGACAGATTTCCGCTGCTGTATTTCTTCAAGGAGTACGGGTTGAATTATTACGCGGCATTTCCCGGCTGCGCGTCCGAAACCGAGCCTTC
Source organism: [Eubacterium] saphenum (assembly GCA_004554555.1). GTDB lineage: Bacteria > Bacillota > Clostridia > Oscillospirales > Ruminococcaceae > CAG-115. Next base: position 900 of record SFLN01000106.1, read on the forward strand.
TGCGCAGACAATTTCGTTTTTGTCGAAAAAGCTGAGCGACAGCGACACGATAAATACGGTGTTTTACATCGAGTTGTCAAATCACAAGCTCGCCGATAATCTTGCCGCAGAAAGCAATCTCCCGACAGCCGAATTTCACTCCTGCCACAACATAACTTCAAGCGATTTTGAGGCGGGGGAAAGCTATATTTCGCTGATGGAGCGGAATTATCAGACGCTGAAAACGGCGCTCGGGAAATAATCGGAGGTGTTTTTTACGGCACTTATTAATGTAGATAATCTCACGCTGTCGTATGAAAATATGACGGTTATCGAGAATATGAGCTTTGAGGTTGCGGACGGCGATTATTTGTGCATTGTCGGCGAAAACGGCTCGGGAAAAAGCACGCTTGTCAAGGCGCTTTTGTCGCTGAAAAAGCCCGAAAAGGGCGCGATTGAGTTTGGCGAGGGCTTAAAAAAGAACGAAATCGGTTATCTTCCGCAGCAGACGATGGCGCAAAAGGATTTCCCCGCAAGCGTTTACGAGGTTGTGCTTTCGGGGTGCCTGAATTCGCGCGGTATTCGTCCGTTTTACTCGGCAAAGGAACGCAAAAAAGCGCTTGAAACTATGGAGCTGCTCGGCATAACCGATTTGAAAAACCGCAGCTATCGTGACTTATCGGGCGGTCAGCAGCAAAGAGTGCTGTTAAGCCGCGCGCTTTGTGCAACGAAAAAGCTGATTTTGCTGGACGAACCCGTGGCGGGACTTGACCCGATTGTTACCGCGGAGTTATACGATTTAATCGAAAAAATCAACAAAAGCGGCGTGACGGTAATTATGGTAACTCACGACTTGTCGGCGGCGATAAAATGCTCGCGGCACATTCTTTGTATGACCGAAACCGAGTGGTTTTTCGGCAGCAGGGAAGAGTTTCTAAAGAGCAAATTCGCGGACTTTATGAGGGGAAGTGAAGCGGGTGATTGAGGTTTTTTCGGAAATTTTTTCATCGCCGATACTGGTAAGAGCGCTGATTGTGGGAGTTCTCGTTTCGCTTTGCGCAGCGCTTTTGGGAGTAAGCCTTGTGCTGAAACGGTTCTCGATGATAGGCGACGGACTCTCGCACGTTGGATTTGGCGCACTTGCAATTGCCGCGGTGATGAATTTAGCACCGATGGCAGTGGCAATTCCCGTGGTTCTTGTCGCGGCGTTTTTGCTGCTGCGGTTATCGTCAAACGGCAAGATAAAAGGCGACGCAGCGATTGCGATGATTTCGACAGGCGCGCTCGGTATCGGAGTAATGGCGGTTTCGATGTCAAAGGGAACAAACATTGACCTCAACAGCTACCTTTTCGGTAGCATAATGTCGGTGAGCTCGGAGGACGTTGTGATAAGCGTAATTCTCGCGGTAATAGTGCTGTTTATGTTCGTGTTCTTTTACACAAAAATCTTTGCGATAACCTTTGACGAGAGTTTCGCCAAGGCAACGGGAACCGCCGCAAATGTTTACAATATGCTGATTGCGCTGCTCACGGCGATGACGATTGTAATCGGAATGAGGCTGATGGGAAGTATGCTGATTTCGAGCCTTATAATTTTCCCCGCGCTTTGCTCAATGCGCGTTTTCAAGAGCTTCAAATCCGTGACAATTTGCTCGGGGATTATCTCGATTGTGACTTTCCTCGCGGGAATGATTATTTCGTATGTCGCGGAAACTCCGTGCGGCGCGAGCATTGTCTGCGTGAATGTATTAACTTTTCTTGTATTTTTCGTTATCGGCAAAATCAGAAAAACCGCATAAAGAAAAGCTCCGATTTTGCTCGGAGCTTTCGTTTTTATTTCAGCCAAATCAGAAAATGCTTCCCAAAGCAAGCGCAGCGGGAATATTTCCGTTTGCGTTAAGCGCACCGGAAGCGATTGCATTCGCCAAGGTGAGCTTTCCGTTCAAGAACTGAAGCATATTTTCATAGCTGATATAAGCCTCAAAGGAAGCCGCGTTGTACTCAAAAGGCGAAATTGTAAGAGCGCCGTCCTTGATTTCGATATAGAAATGACGGTCGGTTTCGTCCTCCCAGCCCCAAACCTTTACGTCAACAGCAACATTTGTCTTGACAGCGGCAGCCTTGGTCTTGTTAACCATCTTATCAAGCTTTTTGCACATTTCTTCAATGCCGACAACCTTTGCCTTCTTAACGGCAGGCTTTGCGGTTTTTGTTGTTTTAGCGGCTTTTGCGGGAGCTTTCTTCGCAGTATCAGCTTTCTTCGCAGCAGGTTTAGCAGCGGTCTTTTTAGCAGCAGGCTTTGCAGCCGCCTTAACCGTTTTCTCGGCAGCGGGCTTTGCAGCGGCTTTTACTGTTTTCTCGGCAGCGGTTTCAGCTGCAGCAGGCTTTTTAGCTGCTGTTTTCTTTTCGGTAGCTTTTGCGGTTCCTTTAGTCATAACAAAAATCCTTTCTTAATTTCTCCCGTTATTCACGGAAGTTAACTTTATAAATTAATAATAACATATATTTTTATTTTTTTCAACTATTTTTTTAACTTTTTTACGAAATTTATGCCAAATTTATAAAAAAACGGCACTCCAAAACCGAAGCGCCGCTTTTTATTTAAAATTACTTTTCGGGAGCCATAAGGCGAACCATAACCGCTTTCTGCGCGTGCAGACGGTTTTCAGCCTCGTCGAAAATCTCCTTTGCGTGCTGTTCAAACACCTTTGCGGTTATTTCCTCTTCACGGTGAGCGGGGAGGCAGTGCATAACGATAGCGTCAGATTTTGCCGCTGCCATAACCTCATCGTTAATCTGGTAGCCTTTGAACGCAACCTTGCGCTGTTCAGCCTCGCCTTCCTGACCCATCGAAGCCCAAACGTCCGTGTAAAGAACGTCAGCGTCTGCGGCAGCCTCAACAGGCTTGTTGACGAGCTTGAAGTTTGCGTAATCCTTGGTGAAATCGAGAATCTGCTTGTCGGGGTAATAACCCTCGGGGCAGGCAAGCGTTACGTTCATACCAACCTTCAGGCAGCCGACGGTGAGCGAGTTTGCCATATTGTTTCCGTCACCGATATAGCAGAAATTCAGACCTTCAAATTTGTTTTTGTATTCGCGGATTGTCTGCAAATCAGCGAGAACCTGGCAAGGGTGACAGAAATCAGTCAAACCGTTGATAATCGGGATTGTACCGTATTCCGCGAGATTTTCAACCTCCGCCTGCTCAAAGGTACGAATCATAATACCGTTGAGGTAGCGCGAGAGCACGCGTGCGGTATCCTGAACGGGCTCACCGCGTCCAATCTGCAGTTCCTTTGACGACAGGAAGAGCGCGTTTCCGCCGAGCTGATACATACCCGTTTCAAACGAAACGCGAGTACGCGTGGACGCTTTCTGGAAAATCATTCCGAGCGTCATTCCCTTTAAGATGTTGTGCGGGATACCGTGTTTTTGCTCGTATTTGAGCTGGTCTGCGAGGTTAAGAATGTCGATAATCTCCTCGGTGCTCAAATCAAGCAGCTTCAGTAAATGTTTCATAGCAGTTTTTCCTTTCAGATATTGATTTCATTAATTAACCAGCGTGACGCTGGACCCTATTTCGCCTCTAGTTTTTGCTAGGGGCTATTTTCGTGCCCGAAACTGACAATACTTTTTTGTTAAGATATTGAAGTCAAGCTAGTGCCGGAAATCTTTTGAGAATTTTCTCACGCTTTGGTTGATTGCAGAACAAAAAACGTGTAAACAGCGGGGAAGAGCAGAACCAAAATATCGCCGATGTTGAAGCCGTGGCCGAAGCTGAAGAACAGCGAAACCAGCGCCAGTAAAGTTACGCAAACTCCCGAAATAAACGCAGGCTTGCGCGCCTTTTCCTTGTTGAAAATCGTGAGTGCAACGCCGAACCAGCCCATTGCCGCAAACGCAAGCGCGGTTACGATAAGACCGATGAGGTTGCCGATAAATCCGAGCAAATCGCCGCTTCTGAAGGTTGAGAAAACCGCAAATCTGATGAAATAGTTGTGCCCAAACAGAACCTGGAAATTAAGGATTACCGTCAACACGGCGATAAGCAGGCTTGTAACGGAGATAATCTGCGTAATTCGTTTCATTTTTGCTCCTTTCAGCTTTCGAGCAGCCCGATGAGAATATCAAGTCCCTCGTTAAGCTCGTCGTAGGTTATCGTAAGCGGCGGGAGAAGTCTGACCTTGGTTTTTGCCGTCAGTACAAGCAAGCCGTTTTCAAGGCAAGCCTTTGCGATATCGGCAGCCTTTTTCGTTTTAAGATCAATGCCAATCATAAGTCCTATTCCCGAAACCGACTGCACCTCGCTGCATTTTGCGAGCTTTTCGCGAATGTAATCGCCTTTCTTGGAAACCTCGTCCAGAAATCCCTCGGAATTTACCTTGTTCAAAACGGCAAGTCCGCCCGCGCAGGCAAGAGGATTTCCGCCGAAGGTTGAGCCGTGAGTGCCGGGAGTGAGCACATTCGCGCACTTTTCACCCGACAGGCAAACTCCGATAGGAACGCCGCCCGCAAGACCTTTTGCAAGCGTTGTCAAATCTGTTTTGTGACCGAAGTGTTCACCGCAGAGGAATTTTCCCGTTCTGCCAACGCCCGTCTGAACCTCGTCGGCAATTGTCAGAACGTCCTTCTCGGCGCAAAGCTTGAAAATCTCGTCAACAAACGCCTTGTCAAGAGCGCAGACGCCGCCTTCACCCTGAATATACTCGAACATAACCGCGCAAACGGTATCGTCGAGCTTTTCGTGCAAATCCTCGATGTTGTTCGCCTCAACGTTTACAAAACCTTCGACAAACGGGAAAAAGTAGTTGTGGAAAACGTCCTGACCTGTCGCAGAAAGCGTGCAGAGCGTTCTTCCGTGAAAGGAATTTGTGAGAGTAATTATATTGTGGCGGCCTTTTCCGTACTTGTCGAAGCTGTACTTTCTGGCAATTTTTATCGCACATTCGTTTGCTTCCGCACCCGAGTTTCCGAAAAACATATCGGTATAACCGGTGGTTTCGCAGAGAGCCTTTGCAAAATCCGCCTGAACCTTTGTGTAGTAGTAATTCGACGTATGCTGAATTTTTCTCGCCTGATTGCAGACCGCTTCAACCCACTCGTCATTGCAGTAGCCGAGAGAATTTACGCCGATTCCCGAACCGAAATCGATGTATTTCTTGCCGTTTTCGTCAACGGAAACCTCTTGCTCACCGCTTTCCATAACCAAATCATAGCGCCCGTAGGAGTGCATTATGTATTTGTTGAATTGCTCAATAGTTCCCAAAAAATCACCTTCTTATGCAATAATCATAGTTCCTGCGCCCAGGTCGGTCAGCAGCTCAATCAAAATCGAATGGGGAATACGCCCGTCGATGATGTTTGCCTGCTTAACGCCGCGCCTTACCGCCTCAACACAGCAGTCGATTTTCGGTATCATACCGCCCGAAATAATGCCCTGCTTTTTGAGATACGGCACCTCGCTTACACCGACTGTTCTGATAAGCGTATTTTCGTCATCCTTGTCCTCAAGCAGACCCTTGATATCGGTCAAAAGAATAAGGCTCGGTGCTTTCATTTCAGCGGCAATTCTGGCGGCAGCGGT
>SFLN01000010.1 GCA_004554555.1 [Eubacterium] saphenum
GGGAACTCCATGGACTCGAGGATAATCGGGTGATTTTCATCGCAGAGCGTGTCGCCTGTGGTGGTGTACTTTGTACCAACAACCGCCGCGATATCTCCGCACGGACAAGCGTCGATATCCTGTCTGTGGTTGGAGTGCATCTGGAGAATACGTCCCATACGCTCGTTCTTGTCCTTGGTGGAGTTGAGAACCGTGGTTCCCGCCTCAACATAGCCCGAGTAAACTCTGAAGAAGCAGAGCTTACCAACAAACGGGTCGGTGGCAATCTTGAACGCGAGAGCCGAGAACGGCTGGTCGTCGCCTGCGTGACGCTCTTCCTCCTCGCCGGTTTCGGGGTTTACACCCTTGATAGCGGGGATATCGAGCGGTGACGGCATAAAGTCAACAATTGCGTCGAGAAGCTTCTGAACGCCCTTGTTTCTGTACGAAGTACCGCAGGTTACGGGTACGAACTTGTTCTCGATAGTACCCTTTCTGATTGCCTTTTTGATTTCCTCAACGGTGAAATCTGCGCCTTCGTTCTCGAAGTAACGGTCCATAAGGTCGTCATCAAGCTCAGCAACTGCTTCGAGAAGAGCTGCTCTGTACTCGTTTGCCTTATCAACCATATCCGCGGGAATTTCCTCAACGCGCATATCTTTACCGAGGTCATCGTAATAAATGTCGGCTTTCATTTCAACAAGGTCAATAATGCCCTTGAAATCAGCCTCAGCGCCGATAGGAAGCTGAATCGGGACAGCGTTGCACTTGAGTCTGTCCTTCATCATCGCTACGACGTTGTAAAAGTCCGCGCCCATAATGTCCATCTTGTTGACGTAAGCCATTCTGGGAACGTGATAGTTATCAGCCTGACGCCATACCGTTTCAGACTGCGGCTCTACGCCGCCCTTTGCGCAGAAAACGGTAACGGAGCCGTCAAGTACTCTCAGAGAGCGCTGAACTTCAACGGTGAAGTCAACGTGTCCGGGAGTATCGATAATATTGATACGGTGCTCTTTCCAGAACGCAGTTGTAGCAGCGGAGGTGATGGTGATACCTCTCTCCTTCTCCTGCTCCATCCAGTCCATTGTGGAAGCGCCCTCGTGGGTTTCACCGAGCTTGTGGTTGATACCCGTGTAGAACAGGATACGCTCCGTCGTGGTGGTTTTACCCGCGTCGATATGAGCCATAATACCAATATTACGGGTCATTTCAAGAGTTACGTCTCTTTTCATTTATTCCTCCGTAATTAAGCCGCCGAAAAGCAGCCAACCGTATTCTTACCACTTAAAGTGAGCGAACGCCTTGTTAGCCTCAGCCATCTTGTGCGTATCGTCACGCTTTTTGCATGCGCCGCCCTGATTGTTGAGCGCGTCGCAAATCTCGTTTGCGAGTCTTTCCTTCATGGTCTTTTCGGAACGCTGGCGGCTGTATGTGGTTATCCAACGCAGACCGAGCGTTCTTCTTCTCTCGGGGCGAACCTCCATAGGAACCTGGTAGGTTGCACCGCCGACGCGTCTTGCCTTAACCTCGAGCTGGGGCATAATGTTTTCCATAGCCTCCTCGAAAGCCTCAAGAGCGTCCTTTCCCGTTTTCTCGGCAACGATTTCAAACGCGCCGTAAACGATTTTCTGGGCTACGCCCTTCTTTCCGTCAAGCATAATGTTGTTGATAAGTCTGCTTACCAACTCCGAACCGTAAAGCGGATCCGGCAGAACCTCACGCTTGGGAACATTACCTCTTCTTGGCACTTTACTTCCCTCCTTACATAAAAATGAAAATCATAGGTACTCGAAAGCAATCCAATCACTCCCGCCGCCAAGAAGTCATTTTTCTTAATTTATATAAGAAATAACGCCATTCTTGTCAGCTAACAGTCTTGAAATTACGCTTTCTTTCCTGCCTTCGGACGCTTAGCACCATACTTTGAGCGTCCCTGCATTCTCTTGTCTACACCCTGTGCGTCGAGCGTACCTCTGATGATATGGTAACGCACACCGGGGAGATCCTTTACACGTCCGCCTCTGATGAGAACGACGGAGTGCTCCTGCAGTTTGTGTCCGATGCCGGGAATGTACGCTGTAACTTCATAACCGTTGGAAATCTTTACTCTGGCAACCTTTCTCATCGCAGAGTTAGGCTTTTTCGGAGTCTGGGTTCTGACAGCCGTGCAAACGCCGCGCTTCTGCGGAGAGTGCTGGTCTATCTGTGCCTTCTTGAGGGTGTTCATACCCTTCTGAAGAGCAGGAGCCTTCGACTTCTTAACGGATACCTCGCGTCCCTTACGGACAAGCTGATTGAACGTAGGCATTATTTCACCTCCATAAATTTAATCTGTATGTTATTATTTCCCTCAACTGAAAAATATACTAACACACAATTATATATTTTAAAGCAAAAAACCCTTTTTGTCAAGGGCTTTTTATAAATTTTGTTGCAATTTATCTGTTTTTTCTGTTGATGAAAGTCGGTTTTTGGGTATTTTTCACAACGTGAACGACGGCTGATGCGAGCTTCTTTCAATTTTTTCGGCTTCGAGCCGAAAAAATTGATTGGGGAAAACCCCTCGGGGTTTTCCCCAAGCCCTTTTCCTCTGGGGGAAACTCTTGTTTCCCCCAGACCCCTTTGCGCTTTTTTGCGTATTTCGCGTCGCTTCGCTCCGCGAGTAGTCGCGCTTCGCGCGGAGTGCGCGGCTTCGCCGCGAGTGGCGGCGCTCCGCGCCGAGTGCCTCCGGCGGCTTAAAACCTTTTTCTGAAGAAAAAGGTTTTAAGAATTCCAAAAAGACTTTATTCGCTTCGCGAGTGCTGCAAAAAGCTCCCCGCGAACGAGGAGCTTTAACATTATCGATTACTGCTGCTCAGCCTGCTTAGCTTTCTTCTTCGCTTCGATATCGGCAAGCGCGTCTTTTCTCGACAGGTTAATTCTGCCCTGATTGTCGATTTCCATTACCTTAACGATAATCTCATCGCCAACCGAAACCACGTCCTCAACCTTTTCAACGCGGCGGTTTTCAAGCTTGGAGATATGAACCATACCGTCCTTGCCGGGCGCAATTTCAACAAACGCGCCGAAGCTCATAATCTTCACAACCTTGCCCTTGTAAATCGCGCCGATTTCCGGAGGATTTACGATGGTCGAGATAACCTGAACGCAAGCGTTCGCCTTCTCCAAATCCGTACCGCAGATGAAAACGTTTCCGTCCTCATCCACATCGATTTTGACCTCGAAGTCCGCGCAGAGCTTCTGGATAACCTTTCCGCCCTTGCCGATAACATCGCTGATTTTGTCCACAGGAACCTTTGTCGTAAGCATCTTGGGCGCGTACTTGCCGACGGTTGCGCGCGGCTTGTCGATTGCCTTGAGCATTACTTCATCGAGAATATAATCGCGTGCCTTGTGGGTTTTCTCGAAAGCATTCTTGATGATTTCGGGAGTAAGACCGTCAATCTTGAGGTCCATCTGAATTGCCGTGATACCCTCGTGAGTACCCGCAACCTTGAAGTCCATATCGCCGAAGAAGTCCTCGACACCCTGAATGTCAACCATCGTCATCCAGCGCTCACCCTCGGTGATAAGGCCGCAGGAAATACCCGCAACGGGCTTCTTAATCGGAACACCTGCGTCCATAAGCGCAAGCGTAGAGCCGCAGACAGAGCCCTGCGAGGTCGAACCGTTCGAGGAAAGAACCTCGGAAACAAGTCTGATTGCATAGGGGAACTCCTCAACGGACGGAATAACAGGGAGCAGCGCTCTTTCAGCAAGCGCGCCGTGACCGATTTCACGTCTGCCGGGGCCTCTGGAAGCCTTTGTTTCGCCGACGGAGTAGGACGGGAAGTTGTAGTGGTGCATATAGCGCTTGCCATCTTCCTCGTCAAGACCTTCAAGCTTCTGGCTGTCAGAAACGGGGCCGAGCGTGCAGATTGTCATAACCTGCGTCTGACCGCGGGTGAAGATACCGGAGCCGTGAACTCTCGGAAGAACCGCAACTTCCGCAGCAAGCGGGCGGATTTCATCGAGCTTTCTTCCGTCAACGCGCTTTCCGTCGTCAAGCAGCCAGCGTCTTACAACAAACTTCTGGAGCTTGTACATGCACTCGTCAATCATCGGAATCTGCTCGGGATAAACCTCGTCAAATTTCTCGTGAACCTCGGCGTAAACGGGCTGGAGACGCTCCTCGCGAACGTTCTTGTCGTCCGTATCCATAGCGTAGCGAACCTTCTCGATTGCGAACTCGGAGATTGCCTCGTACATATCGTGGTCAACCTCCATGCTCTCAAACGAGAACTTGGGTTTGCCGATTTGCGCCTGAATGTCCTTGATGAACGGGATAAGGCTGTTCACGATTTCCTCGTGGCCTGCCATAATTGCCTTGAACATTGTGTCATCGTCAACCTCGTTCGCGCCCGCCTCAATCATAACAACCTTCTTCTCGGAAGAAGCAACGGTGAGGTTGAGGTCGCTCTTTGCGCGCTGCTCGGCGTTCGGCATAAGAACGATTTCGCCGTCAACAAGACCTACGGAGATGCCGCCGATAGGACCGTTCCACGGAACATCAGAGATAGAAACCGCGATGGACGCGCCAATCATACCCATAATCTCGGGCGAGCAGTCGGGGTCAACCGCGAGCACGGTCATTGTGATAGCAACGTCGTTTCTCATATCCTTCGGGAACAGAGGACGCATAGGACGGTCAACAACGCGCGAGGTAAGGATAGCCTTTTCGCTCGGTCTGCCCTCTCTCTTGAGGAAGCCGCCGGGGATTTTACCCACGGAGTAGAGCTTCTCCTCGTAATCCACGGAAAGCGGGAAGAAATCCACGCCATCGCGGGGCTTGGGGGAAGCGGTTACGTTAACCATAACAACTGTTTCGCCGTATTTTACCCAGCAGGAGCCGTTTGCGAGCTGGCAAACCTTGCCGGTTTCGACAGTAAGCTCACGTCCCGCGAACATTGTTTTAAACACTCTGTAATTTTCAAACATTGCCCAAAAATTCCTTTCTGATAAATTTGAAATTTCTCGGGCGCGGCGTTTGCAATAAATTCAGCCGGCGCGTTAAACCGTTTAATCCGTTCACCGGCTCAATTTATTGCCCGACACACCCGAATAAAGCAGAAGTTGACCGTATGCGGCTGAGGGCGTTTGCCGACAGCCGCGCAGTCAACCGCTTGCTTACTTTCTGAGTCCGAGCTTTGCTACGATTGCACGATAGCGCTCGATGTCCTTCTTCTGAAGGTAGTTGAGCAGGTTTCTTCTGTGACCTACCATCTTGAGCAGACCGCGAGTGGAGTGGTGATCCTTCTTGTGAACCTTGATGTGTTCGGTCAGCTCGTTAATTCTCTTGGTGAGAATAGCAATCTGAACCTCGGGTGAACCCGTGTCGTGGTCATGCAGGCGGTTAGCTTCGATAACCGCGGTTTTTTCTTCTTTTCTCAGCATTTTTTACACCTCTTTAAAATTATTTCCCGCGTTCACAGCAGAGGGATATGGTGTTTCTCGAAACGAGCAAAATCCGCAGTCCGTGAATGGGGTGATTGTATTGTGCCGCGCAACTTAGCGCGTACACAAGCCATATTATAGCACATTATTTTCTGTTTGTAAAGAGGTTTTTGCAAATTTTCTGAAATATTCATCGGGAATTTGTTGAAATTTATCGGATTTTGGAATTTTTTGGAAACTTTTGCTGGGGAACTTTTTGGTTTCGCAAACGAAACCGGCTTGCTCCGGAACCCGACTTTTTCGCGAACAGGACTGAGTTTTCGGGAACTTACGGCGGGCTTTGCGAACAGAGTTTAGGCTTCTGCGAAGCCTTGGCAATTTCGGCGGCATCGAGCCGCCGAAATTGCGCGGGTGCAGTCACGCCCGTACAGCGTGGAATTGGCAGGGTTGTTCAGCGTGACTGCACCCGCCTTTGAGCCTGATTTTACCTCGGAACTCACTTTGATTTTTGCGCGCTCTCGGGCGATTTTTCGGGCATCGAACCCGAAAAATCGCTTGGGTTTAGCCTCCTGCTTTTCCCTCGCAGCCAAATACGATTTATACGCGCTCTTTGGCGTTTTTGGCGGCATCGAGCCGCCAAAAACGCGCGATTGCGGGAAACGCAGTTTCCCGCAATCGCTTTGGGGAACACCCCACCGGGGTTTTCCCCAAACCCTATTCCTCCGGGGGAGAAACTCTTGTTTCTCCCCCGGACCCCCTTTAGCGCTTGCTGTCGCGTTTGCGTGGCTTCGCCGCGAGTTGCCGCGCTTCGCGCGGAGTGCCTCCGGCGGCTTGAAACCTTTTTCTGAAGAAAAAGGTTTCAAGCCTTCCAAAAAGACTTTTGTACGCTGCGCGGCACTTTGGCAGAAAATGCGAAATCATCGTTCCCAAAAGCCAAGCGCGGCGAAAATCTCCCGCCGCGCTCGTTCAAAAAATCACTTATTCTTCGCCATCTTCAAAATATCGCCGACCTTCAGCCTGCTTCCGTTATGCAGTATAATCGCCTCGTAGACCCTGCTCACCAGCACCGCAACCAGTACCGTGAACACCGCCAAAATCGCCACCGCAATCACACTCTGCATCGTGTCAAGCTGCCCGAGTATAACAGCGCTCGGCAGCGAGAACGGGCTGCTTATCGGGAAATAATACGAGAACACCTGCACGCTGTTCGTTCCCGCGCTTCCATCCGCAAGCGATTCCGCATTGAAAATTATCGGATAGTACGCAAGGAAAAATCCTACAACGCCTATCAGCGAATAAGGCTGCATAGCCGCCTGCAAGTCTTCCATTCTCGAAACGGACGCGCCAACCAGCGCCGCCAGAAGTGCAAAGAACAGGAAGCCGATAAGGAACGCCAGCACCACGAGAATTATATTCACGGGCGTGAATTTCTCGAGAATACCGCCGATTGCCTGTGCGAGGCTGAAGCTGCCGATGTCAACTCCTGCCGCAGCTGCTCCGCCCGCAAGTATCTCCGGATTAGAGAGAAGCGGCATAATCTGTCCGATAATTCCAAACGGCGTAGTAACCGCGATGCTCAGCGCGCCCACGCCGATTATCAGCAAAAACTGCGCGAAGCTCACAACGCCCATCGCCAAAACCTTGCCGATAACCACCGCAAGCGGTCTTACGCTTGTGAGAAGCAGCTCCATAACACGGCTTGTTTTCTCGATTGCAATAGACTGCGCGATTGTGCTTCCGTAAGCGAAAATCAGCATAAACAGTACAAACGCAAGCGCCATCGGAATTACATAGTGAAGCATACCCGCGAACGGATTAAGCTCTTCCTGTCCCGCTTCGATTGTTCTTGTTTCAACGGAAATCTGCGTCTGCGCGTAAACATCGGGGTCAATTCCGAGACGCTTTACATTGCACGCCTTGAAAAACTCCGTCATTGTCGAGGAAAGCGTGGATGCCATATCGCTGCCGTTCGGTGAATAGAACGTCTTTTCGACATAGCTGTCAATACTTCCGTCCGCATTCTTATCAGCCGTGAACACAACCGCTGCCTGCGCGTTTGCCGCCTTGGCAACCTCCGCTACGATATCGTCCGCGGATTTGTCTGTGCGCTCCGCTTTCAATCCGCTTTCAACAAGCTTTGCAATATTTTCATCGGTTACAATTCCCGTTTCATCGACAATATAAACCTTCTCATAGTTGAAAACCGTATCAACAGGTCCCGCAACGCCGCTGCCGCCGTTTTCGGAAAATGCAACGGGAAGTATGTTCACCAGTGCAAACAATGCCGCCACAATAACCGCCATTATAATAGTACTCACGATAAACGATTTTGTCTTGACGTACTGCTTGAGGGTGAACACGAAAACCTTCTGCCAGCCTTTAGTTTTCATTCTTCGCACCTGCCTTTTCAATAAAGATTTCGTTCAAATTCGGCTCACGCAGCTCGTACTTTATCAGCGGAATATCGCTCGATATAATCATATTCAGCAGCCTGTGCGCCTGCTCCTCGCTCTGAACGTTGAACGAGCAGCCGTTCGGCGTTTCCTCGGTAATGGTAAGACCGCACTGCTGCGCCATTCCCGTGATATCGCCCTCTGCCTTTACCGTGAGCTTAACTCTTCCGTAACCCTTCTTGATTTCGTTGAGATTTCCCTGAAGAACCGTTTCGCCCTTGTTCAGAATAACGATATCGCGGCAGAACTCCTCGATTGTGGACATCTGGTGAGATGACATTATGATGTATTTGTTGTTCTTGATTTCCTCGCGGATAACGCTCTTGAAAAGCTCCGCGTTTACCGGGTCAAGTCCCGAAAGCGGCTCGTCGAGAATTATCAGCTCGGGATTGGACGCAAGCGCCGCGATAAGCTGGATTTTCTGCTGATTACCCTTTGAGAGCTGCTCGGCTTTCTTGTTGCGGTGCTCGGTGACCTCAAGGCGCTCAAACCAATAGTCGATTGCCTTCTTCGCCGCGTCGGGTGCCATTCCCTTCAGCGTCATAAAGTACATAAGCTGGTCCATAATCTTGTACTTTGGATAAAGACCGCGCTCCTCCGCGAGATAGCCTATCGGCTTATCGCACGCAAGAAAAGGCTTGCCGTCCCAGAGCACCTCACCCTTGTCCGCAGCAAGCATACCGAGAATTATACGGATTGAGGTGGATTTTCCCGCGCCGTTTGTTCCGAGCAGCGCGAAAACTCCCGGCTCCTTCAGTTCAAAGGAAAGTCCGTTTACCGCTGTATATTCGCCGTATTTTTTGACAATATTGTTTACGGAAATTGCCATTGTTCTGTTCCTTTCTTTGGTTTATTTGATTTGCTAACAGCTATTATACCATAATAATCCTCCCGTTGTCAAGCGCAAACGTACGAATTTTGACGTTTTTCGTGCAACATATCGGACATTTGGTGCATTTTGTCGAAAAAAACGGGCTGATAAAAATTTTTTCAAAAATAGCTTGACAAATTGATTAATTTGTGGTAAAATATTAAAATGTATCATAATGGAGAATTATCTCGGATTGCAGAAAACAGTATACGAAAAAGCGCGCGGAAAAGCACGCCGCAGGCTGTGTTTTTTGCTTAACCGAGTGAGCAAAAGCAGGAGGAAAAAAGCCGATGGTGAACACAAAGCCCCTCAAGTTGGGAAAAACCACAAGACAGAGTTTTTCAAAGATTAACGAAGTCATCGATATGCCGAATCTTATCGGTATTCAGAAAGACTCGTACGAGTGGTTCTTATCCGACGGCATCAAAGAGGTCTTTAAGGACGTTTCTCCGATTGTGGACTCAAACGGAAAGTTCGAGCTTTCGTTTGTGGACTTCCGACTTGACGAGAACACGAAGTACTCCATTGAGGAGTGCAAGGAGCGCGACGCGACCTATGCAGCGCCGCTGAGAGTTACAGCGCGCCTTCTCAACAAGGAAACCGGCGAGCTTATGGACAACGAGATTTATATGGGCGACCTGCCGCTTATGACCGACAGCGGAACCTTTGTAATCAACGGTTCGGAGCGCGTTGTCGTATCGCAGCTTGTTCGTTCGCCGGGCGTTTACTACGGTTTCGACTACGATAAAACGGGAAAGAAGCTGTTCAAGGCGACCGTTATCCCGAACAGAGGCGCGTGGCTGGAGCTTGAAATGGACTCCAACGATGTGTTCTACGTTCGTATCGATAAGAACAGAAAGTTCCCCTGCACAACCTTTTTGAGAGCAATCGGCATTTCGGGCGATAAGGATTTGACCGACAAGTTCGGCAATGACCCGAGAATTACCGTTGCAATCGAAAACGGCAAGGACAACACCAAAAACGAAGAAGAGGCGCTGCTTGAGGTTTACAGAAAGCTCCGTCCGGGCGAGCCCGCGACCATTGAGTCCGCGAGAACCGCTCTCGACAACCTTTTCTTCGACGCGAAGAGATACGATTTGGCGCGTTTCGGCCGCTATAAGTACAACAAAAAGCTCGGCATTTCCGCAAGACTTTTCGGGCAGAAGGTTGCCGAAAACGTTTCCTCGCCCTTTACGGGTGAGCTTCTGGCGGTTGAGGGCGACGTGATTTCACGCGAAAAGGCTCTCGAAATCCAGAACGCGGGCGTTATTTCGGTTGACATCTACAAGCCCGAGGGCGAGGGCACAATGAAAATCGTCGGCAACGGAATGGTTGACGCGCACCTCTACACCGGCGACCTTGACATTGAAGCTCTCGGCGTAAACGAGCAGGTTTCGTTCGGCGTTCTCACCGAAATTCTCGAAGAAGCCGACGGTGACGAGGAGAAGCTCGCAGAGCTCATTTCCGCGAGAATTGAGGAGCTTATCCCCAAGCACATCACCCTTGAAGATATTTTCGCTTCCGTAAGCTACTTCATCAACTTGAACGAGGGCGTAGGCGAAATCGACGATATCGACCACCTCGGAAACAGACGTATCCGCTGCGTGGGCGAGCTGCTCCAGAACCATTTCAGAATGGGCTTCTCCCGTATGGAAAAGACAATCCGCGAGAGAATGGGACTTCAGGCAAACGACAACGAAAAGGTTTCCCCTGCCTCGCTGATTAACGCAAGACAGGTTATCGCGACAATGAAGGAGTTCTTCGGTTCTTCGCCGCTGTCGCAGTTTATGGATCAGAACAACCCCCTCGCAGAGCTTACTCACAAGCGCCGTCTTTCCTCGCTCGGTCCGGGCGGTTTGTCGAGAGACCGCGCGGGATTTGAGGTTCGTGACGTTCACTACTCGCACTACGGAAGAATGTGCCCGATTGAAACGCCCGAAGGTCCTAACATCGGTCTTATCTCCTACCTCGCTACTTTCGCAAAAATCAACGTTTACGGCTTTATCGAAGCGCCTTACCGCAAGGTTGACAAGGAAACAGGACGCGTTCTCGACGAGGTTGTCTATATGACCGCGGACGTCGAGGATAACTACGTTGTCGCGCAGGCAAACGAACCGCTTGACGAAAACGGCTGCTTTGCAAGACCGCGTGTAAACGCGCGCTGCCGTGACGCAATCCTTGAAATCGAGCGCGAAAAGGTTGATTTCATGGACGTTTCGCCGAAGATGGTTGTATCTGTCGCAACGGCGATGATTCCGTTCCTCGAAAACGATGACGCAAACCGTGCTCTGATGGGCGCGAACATGCAGCGCCAGGCGGTTCCGCTTATGGTAACGCAGACTCCGATTGTCGGCACCGGTATGGAATACAAGGCGGCAGTTGACTCGGGAGTTGTTGTGTGCGCGAAAGAGGACGGCACCGTTACCGACGTTTCAGCAGACAGAATTGTCATCACCGATAAGGAAGGCAGAGAGCACTGCTACCGCCTCATCAAGTTCAAGCGCTCCAACCAGGGCAACTGCGTAAATCAGCGCCCGATTGTCAGCAAGGGCGACGAGGTTAAGGCGGGCGAGGTTATCGCAGACGGCCCCGCAACCAAGAACGGTGAAATCGCACTCGGCAAGAACGCTCTCATCGGCTTTATGACCTGGGAGGGCTACAACTACGAGGACGCGGTTCTCATCAACGAAAAACTCGTCTACAACGATGTCTACACTTCAATTCATATAGAAGAATACGAGCTTGAATGCCGTGAAACCAAGCTCGGTCCGGAGGAAATCACCCGCGATATCCCGAACCTTTCCGACGAGGTGCTCAAGGACCTCGACGACAGAGGTATCGTAAGAATTGGCGCGGAGGTCCACTCGGGCGATATTCTCGTCGGCAAGGTTTCCCCGAAGGGCGAAACCGAGCTTACCGCCGAAGAAAAGCTCCTCAGAGCGATTTTCGGCGAAAAGGCACGCGAGGTTCGCGACAACTCGCTGCGCGTTGCTCACGGCGAGAGCGGCATTGTGGTTGACGTAAAGGTGTTCAACCGCGAAAACTGCGATGATTTGTCGCCGGGTGTTAACGAAAAGGTTCGCGTTTATATCGCGCAGAAGAGAAAAATCTCCGTCGGCGATAAGATGGCGGGCCGTCACGGAAACAAGGGCGTTGTTTCGCGCATTCTGAAGCAGGAGGATATGCCTTTCCTGCCCGACGGAACACCGCTCGATATCGTCCTCAACCCGCTCGGCGTTCCTTCCCGTATGAACATCGGACAGGTTCTCGAGGTTCACCTCGGTTATGTCGCAAGAGCGCTCGGCTGGAATATCGCAACGCCCGTTTTCGACGGCGCGCACGAGCAGGATATCCGCGAGCTTTACGACATCGCCCGCGAAAAGAGGGACGAGCTTGACGGAAAGGACTCCGCAGGTCTTGACTTCACAAAGCTCCCGTGGACAAGCGACTGCAAAACGCAGCTCATCGACGGCAGAACAGGCGAGAAATTCGACAGCCCCGTTACCGTTGGTTATATGTACTACCTCAAGCTGCACCACCTCGTTGACGATAAAATCCACGCGCGTTCGACAGGTCCTTACTCGCTCGTTACTCAGCAGCCGCTCGGCGGTAAAGCGCAGTTCGGCGGACAGCGTTTCGGTGAGATGGAAGTTTGGGCGCTGGAAGCATACGGCGCTGCCTACACGCTGCAGGAGATTTTGACCGTCAAGTCCGACGACCTTATGGGACGTCAGAAAACCTACGAGGCTATCGTCAAGGGCGAGCCCGTGCCAAAGCCGGGTGTTCCCGAGTCGTTCAAGGTTATGGTGAACGAGCTTCAGGGCTTGGGTCTTGACATCAAGATTCTCGACGAAAACGGTGCGGAAATCAACCTCACGGAAGACCCCGACGATGACGATAATTCAACCTTCAAGAACGGCTTCGAGAACGACTTCCGCTCGGACGACGCTGATTTGAACGCAGCAGGCTATGAGGTCGAGGGCGGAGACAGCGATTTCGGAATGGTTGCCGATGATGACGATGAGGAATTCGGCGACGATGATTTCGATGATGACGATTTCGATGACGAGCTTGACGATGAAGACGATGATTTCGACGAGTCCGACGATGACGACGATTTCGGTGACGAAGACGACAGATGAGCGGTTCGGTGAGGAGCTTGACGCGCGGCAAAAGCGCGTTAAGCTGCGAATCAGATAGAGAGGTATATAATGGGTTTTAGTGTATTCGAGTCTATGAAAATAGGACTTGCTTCCCCCGAGCAGATTAGAGCGTGGTCGCACGGCGAGGTTTCTCGCCCCGAAACTATAAACTACCGCAGCCAGAAGCCCGAGAAAAACGGTCTTTTCTGCGAGAGAATTTTCGGCCCGCAGAAAGACTGGGAGTGCAACTGCGGAAAATACAAGAGAATTCGTTTTAAGGGCAAAATCTGCGAAAGATGCGGCGTTGAGGTTACTCGCAGCAAGGTTCGCCGCGAGAGAATGGGCCACATCGAGCTTGCAGCTCCCGTTTCGCACATTTGGTACTACAAGGGCACTCCGTCAAGAATCGGTCAAATCCTCGACCTTTCTCCGAAGGTTCTTGAACAGGTGCTGTATTTCACAAGCTATATCGTAATCGACCCCGGCGAGAACACCGGTTATGTCAAAAAGCAAATTCTCGATGAAAGAGAATATAACCAGGCTGTTATGAAATACTCGGGCAAGGATTTCCATTTCCGTGCGGGAATGGGCGCCGAGGCTATCAAGGAGCTGCTCAAGGAAATCGACCTCGACCAGCTCGCCGACGAGCTCAGAGCAGAGCTTGAAACAACGTCCGCGGGACAAAAGCAGATTAAGCTGCTGCGCAGACTGGACGTTGTTGAGGCGTTCCGTCAGAGCGGAAACCGCCCCGAGTGGATGATTTTGGACGTAATTCCCGTAATTCCTCCGGACATTCGCCCGATGGTTCAGCTTGACGGCGGTCGTTACGCAACCTCCGACTTGAACGAGCTTTACCGCAAGGTTGTTATGAGAAACAACCGTCTGAAAGAGCTTCTCGACAAGAAGTCCCCCGATTTGATTATCAGAAACGAAAAGCGTATGCTCCAGGAAGCTGTGGACGCGCTTATCGATAACGGCCGCCACGGAAGAGCTTACACCGGCTCCAACAACCGCGCGCTCAAGTCGCTTTCCGATATGCTTAAAGGTAAGCAGGGACGTTTCCGTCAGAACCTGCTCGGTAAGCGTGTCGACTACTCGGGACGTTCCGTTATCGTTGTCGGCCCCGAGCTCAAGATGGACCAGTGCGGTCTGCCGAAGGAAATGGCGCTCGAGCTGTTCAAGCCGTTCGTGCTCAACGACCTCGTAAAGAAGGGCGTTTCCCCGAACATCAAGCAGGCGAAAAAGCTTGTTGAGCGTTCGGACGACAAGGTTTGGGACTCGCTTGAAAATGTAATTCAGAACCACCCCGTTCTGCTTAACCGTGCGCCGACGCTGCACAGACTCGGTATCCAGGCATTCCAGCCCGTGCTCGTCGAGGGCAGAGCAATCAAGCTCCACCCGCTTTGCTGTACCGCATTCAACGCGGACTTCGACGGCGACCAGATGGCAGTTCACCTCCCGCTTTCCGATGAGGCTCAGGAAGAAGCAAGAAACCTTATGCTTGCTGCGAAAAACCTGCTCAAGCCGTCTGACGGAAAGCCCGTAACCGTTCCTACGCAGGATATGGTTCTCGGCTCGTACTACCTCACAATCGACAAGGCAGGCGAAAAGGGCGAGGGCAAGGTGTTCCGCGACGCCGCTGAGGCTATTATGGCTTACCAGGACGGCGTTATCACAATTCACGCGGCAATCAAGGTTCGCGTGACCAAGGAAATCGGCGACATCACAATCTCCAGAATTGTCCCGACAACCGCAGGCAAAATCATCTTCAACGAGCACATTCCGCAGGATTTGGGCTATGTTGACAGAACGGACCCCGAACACCAGCTCGATTATGAGATTGGTTTCAAGGTTGGTAAAAAGCAGCTCGGTCAGATTATCGACCGCTGCCTGAAAATTCACGGCACAAGCACAACCGCACAGGTTCTCGATAAAATCAAGGCGATGGGCTACAAATACTCGACTCGTTCGGGTATAACGGTTGCGGTCTGCGACGCGGAAATTCCTCCGCAGAAGGCGGAAATTCTCGCTCAAGCGGACAAGGCTGTCGAGAAAATCACCAAGCAGTACAGACGCGGCTTTATCTCCAACGCTGAGCGCAAGGAGAGCTTCATCAATATCTGGAACAAGGCAACCGATGACGTTTCCGCGGCTCTTACCAACAACCTCGACCAGTACAACAACATATTTATGATGGCTGATTCGGGAGCGCGTGGTTCTACGGCTCAAATCAGACAGCTCGCCGGAATGCGCGGACTTATCGCGAACACCTCCGGTGCGACAATCGAGATGCCTATCAGAGCGAATTACCGTGAAGGTCTGAACGTCCTCGAGTACTTCATCTCCTCGCGTGGTGCGCGTAAAGGTCTTGCCGATACCGCGCTTCGTACAGCAGACTCCGGTTACTTGACCAGACGTCTTGTCGATGTATCGCAGGAGGTTATCATCAGAGGCGACGACTGCGGTACCGAAAACGGTATCGAGGTTTACGAAATCCGCGAGGGCAACGAGCTTGTCGAAAAACTCCAGGAGCGTCTTGTCGGACGTTTCCTCACAAAGGATTTCACAGCACCCGACGGTTCGTTCACCATCAGCAAGAACAAGCTGCTTGATGACGCGGACGCAGCGAAGATTGTTAAATCGGGCGTTCAGAAAATTGAGGTTCGCTCGGTTCTCACCTGCGAAATGAGAAACGGCGTTTGCGCGAAGTGCTACGGCGCGTCGCTTGCAAACGGTCAGCTTATCAACCGCGGCGAAGCGGTCGGAGTTATCGCGGCTCAGTCCATCGGCGAGCCCGGTACGCAGCTCACGATGAGAACGTTCCACACGGGCGGTATCGCGTCCGCTGAGGATATCACGCAGGGTCTTCCGCGTGTTGAAGAGCTTTTCGAAAGCCGTCACCCGAAGAATGCTGCGATTATCACAAGAATTGCGGGTACGGTTCGCTTTGAGGAAATCAAGAAAACCCGCCACGCAATCATCACCGCAGACGACGGTACCGAGGAAATGTACGCAGTACCTTACGGATATCGTCCGAAGGTACAGACAGGTGACAGAGTTGAGGTCGGCGACGCGCTGACCGAGGGCTCCGTAAACCCGCCCGATATTCTCGCGGTCAAGGGTGAAAAGGAAGTTCAGAACTACATCATCAGCGAGGTTCAGAAGGTTTACCGTCTGCAAGGTGTTGACATCAACGATAAGCACATCGAGGTTATCGTTCGCCAGATGATGAGAAAGGTTCGTATCACCGACTCCGGCAGCACATATATGCTTGCGGGAACGGTTCTCGGCAAGAACGAGTACGCGCAGCTTATCGACGAGCTGAAACAGCGTGAGGCAAACGGCGAGGCGGTTGTTTATCCCACCTGTGAGCCGGTTCTTCTCGGTATCACGAAGGCTTCTCTTGCAACCGACAGCTTTATGTCGGCAGCTTCGTTCCAGGAGACCACGAGAGTTCTCACCGAAGCGGCAATTCGCGGCAAGGTTGACCCGCTCACCGGTCTGAAGGAAAACATCATCATAGGCAAGCTCATTCCTGCGGGCACGGGACTTATCGCCGCAGAAAAGGCTGCCAAGGAAGCGGAAGAGGAGAAGGAAAAGGCGGCTCTCGAGGCTGCTGCTCAGGAAGCGGCGGCTGAGGAAGCATCGACCGAAGCTACCGAAAATCCCGCTGAATAAAAAATTAACGGGCGTTTGCGCAAAGCAAGCGCCTGTTTTTGTACAAATTTCCCCCGCGCAGCAAGACTTTAATTGATGAAAGCTTGCAAAAACGAGCCGTAAATTGTATACGGCTCGTTTTTTTTGTCGAATTTTTACAATCTGTAATCAATAAAGCCCGAATAACCGAAGCAGCTTCTGCCCGAAATTCAGCTTCTCCGCAGGCTTTTCGGCGGACTTTTAGGGCTCGGGGATTTCAACAGGCTCGGTTTTTATGACAAACTGCACCGAGGAAATCTCGCTGTTTTTCGCAGAAACAAAGGAAACCACGTTGTATTGCCCGGTCATATTGTCGATCATCTCGGTGAGCTTTTCGGAGGAATTTCCGCCGAAAACAGCGGTCTTTTGGCGCAGCTCAGCCGTGCCTTGAACAAGCTCCTTTGTCCCGTCGGAAAGCAAAATTCCACCCTCGGCAAGCTCCCGCGCACCGCCGCAAGTCTCCGAGAAACCGCCGTACAGCTTCGCAACACCGTCCGTGTACTCGCCGATACCGCTGTCGAGCTTTTGGTACTCCGCGACAAGCTCGGCGACATCCCGCTCGAAAGCCTCGAGATGTCGCCGAGCATTGAAACCGCAAGCGCTGCGGCAATGATTTTCTTTTTCATAATCAGACCTCCTGTTTGTTGGGAACAAAGTTGGATTTAAGCGTAGTTTTTCGGATTGCTCCATCGAAGATGTAAAGCAGCCCCGGCAGCACGAAAAACACGATTACAAGCGAGCAAATCGCGCCTATTCCGATGAACATTCCGAGCTGCGCGAGCAGTCCGTGCGTGGAGAGATTGCCGAGAAGCAATCCCACAACCGTGAGCACGCTGCCCGAGGTTAAAATCGAAACCGAAAGGAAAGCGTTGCTGTTCGAGGCGAGATAGGAAGGCGCGATTACGATTGCGAAAACAACCGCCATCGGTATCATAATCTTGCTCACAATGCGCCCGAATTTGTCGAATTTCGGCAGCAGCGGGCAGTGCTTCGTCTTTTGAAGCAGCTTGTCGGTGAGCAAAATCAAGCACGGCATAAACACGAACACGCAGATTATGCTGATTGCGATGCCCTTTGCGAGCGCGAAGCCCAAGTCCTGACCAAGCCTGAACCGCATAAGACCGAGCGCGAGAAAGCCGATTACCGTGGTAAGACCGCTTGACAAAATCGAGCTTGCGGACTTGCAGAGCGCGTCAACCATTGCCGCTTTCGGCTCGGGGATTTCGCGGCGGCTCTCCTCGAAACGGTGAAGCAAAAACACCGAGTAATCCAGCGACACGGCAAGCTGCATAATCATACCTGCGGCGTTGGTGACGAAGCTGATTTCTCCTAAAATGACGTTGCTGCCCGCGTTAATCATAAGCGCCGTGCCCATTCCCAGCATTATGACGAGCGGCTCAAGCCACGACGACGTGGTGAAAACCAGCACGATGATGACGAAAATCACCGCAAACATCGCGATTACCGCGATTTCGCTCGCGGTTCTTTCGGTAGCGACCTCCGTTGAAACCGCCGAGCCGGTCATCGCGTTTTCATCGCCGATGATATCGCGGATTTCGGAAACCGCAGACAAATTCTTGTCCTCGGAAATCGTGACGGAAAGAAGCGCGTTTCCGTCCTTCAGATAGGTTTCAACCGTTTTCGTGTCGGCAAATTCAAGCGGCTGCGCGAGGTCAAGGCTGTCGTCAAGCCACGTCACTGCGGTTACTCCGTCAACCGCAGAGATTTTCTCCTTGAACTCAAGCGCACGCGGTACGGACACGTTCTTCAGCATCACGCGCGCGTTCGGAATGCCGCCGTCAAACTCGCGCTCCATAACATCAAGCGCAACCGTGGACTTGCTGTCCTCGGGAAGATAGTCGTTCATATCGTAGTTCACGCCGACAATCTGCTTGCAGACCGCCGAAAACGCAAGCAAAACCGCGAAAATCACGGTTATGACAATCGGGTGAGCGATAATTTTTTCATACAAACCCGCCTTTCAAAATGTAACTCTATTTTATCAAAGCGGGTGAAAATATAAAACGGTCAATCTCGGATATCTGTGTGTTTTTTGGATAAATGTCCGTATTTGATGGTCAAATGTGTAAAAAAGGGGTTGAAAAATTCAACGGATTGTAATATAATAGAATCAAGGGAGCTGATGAAATGAAACACGAGGTCACGAGTATGTACACAAAAACGGCTTTGTCCAACGCGCTGAAAAAGCGAATGGAAACAAAGCCGTTTTCAAAAATTACGGTGAGCGATATTATCGCAGACTGCGGTCTGAACCGAAAAACCTTTTACTATCACTTCGAGGATATGCGTGATTTGCTGCGCTGGACGCTGCGTCACGAGGCGATAAACGTTGTCGAAAGCTTTGATTTCGCGACCGATAACAAGGAGGCAATCCTGTTCGTCGTCGATTATCTTGAGCAAAATCAGCACATGCTCAACTGCGTTTATGACGCGGTTGGCAGTGGCGAGCTGAGAATGTTCTTGTACGAAGATTTCAAGAAAATTGCCCGAAAAATCATAACAACCGCCGAAAATCAGCTCGGGAAAAGGATTTCCGAGGAATACAAGGATTTGCTGGCGAGTTTTTATACAGACGGTATAGTCGGGATAATCATCGAGTGGCTCAACGGAAAATTCAAGCTCGAAAAGTCCTCGGCGGTGAGATACGTCACGGATATTTTCAAGGGCAGCCTGACGGGGCTGATTGAGCACGCCGAGAGCGTTTAAAGCCGCGCGCTCATCACAACCGCGTCATCGTCGGGGTAATAATTCCGGCGCAGCGCGATTTGCTCAAAACCCAGTTTTTGGTAAAGCGCAATAGCGGGCGAGTTTTTGCTCCGAACCTCGAGAAAGCACGCAGCAGCGCCGTTTTCGCGCATTTTTCCAAGCAGCGTGCGCAGCATTTTTTCGGCAATTCCCTGCTTGCGCCAATCGCTGAGCACGCAGATTTTCAGCAGCTCAGCTTCGTCCGCGACCACCCGCCCGAGCGCGTAGCCGACAATTTTCCCGTCCCGCTCCTCTGTTTCGAGAATAGAGAGCGGGCTATTTAATTCACATTCGAGCATTTTCTCTGTCCACGGGTTGCCAAAACAGTTTTGCTCAATGTAATATAATTCGTCAATTATACCCAAAGTTATTCAAAAACACTCACTTTTCAACAGAAATTTTCCGCGCCTCGCAGTAAAAACGCTTGTCGTTCGCGTGGCCCATCGAGAAGGTTTTCCGCGGGAGCGCGCCGTCCTTGACCACGGTCGGGAAAAGCTCGCTTTTTTTCATTGAAGGCAGCAGAAAGCCCATTGCACCGCCGTTCGCGCAGATTTTCCGCACAACGTCCTCGCCGTGAATGTAATCGACCTCGCCGCCGTTATTCTCGAGGAAATCATCGATAAATCGCTGGAGCGAACCGACCGTGAGGTTGGAATTTGGCTTTGTAATGCCGAATTTCTCGGTTTTCCCGTTAAACACAACCGAAAATTCCTGCGCGGCTTTCTCTGTTGTAAGACCGAGGTATTCTGTCATTTCTTTATACAATTTGTCAAAATCAGCATTATATATAACCCTATGTATAGCTTCAAACTCCAGCGCGTCGCAGTGCAGATTGACAACCTCAACCAAAGCGTAGCGCGCTAAAGCCGCATCGGGACAGCCCTCACGCTTCTTGCGCTCGTAGCACTCCTTGGCGGTTGCAAGCGAGTGGTTGCCGTCGCCCATCGCGTACAGGAGCACCTCTTCGTTGTTCAAACCGTAGCGCTCGTTGAACAAAGTTTTGTCCGAGAGCCTGTCAAGCGCGGCGAGAACACCGTTTGCGGCTTCCCCGCTCACCTCGTATCCCTCGAGATGCCCGCCGTTCTGCATCAGCTCAAAGTTGTACAGCTCGGGCAAATCCCGCTCCAGAAGCGGCTCGATGACAGTTTTCTGCGGGTCGTCGATAAGTATCATTATGTGCGGCAGCTCCAGCGGCGCGTTCAGACGGATTTTTACGCGCGGAGGAATTCGCGCGGCAACCGTCGCCTCGGTCGCGCGAACCTGCGACTTGCTGCCCTTGTTGTAGTCGTACATTTCGAGGTCGATTGCGCCGATAAGCCCCGGGCGCAGCCGCCCGTCCGCCTGCGTTCTCTTGGTGAGGACGAAGCAGTTTTTGTGCAATTCAAACAAATCCGATTGCAAATATTCGTTCATTGTGCCGTTAATTTGAGCGACGCGCTGCTCCTCGTCACCGTCCCCAAGAAACACCTCGGGCAAAATCAACTTCAGAGTTGACGGGGAATTTCCGACGATTTCGGCGGTTTGCTGCCAGTAATCGCGCTCGCCCGTGTACTGGTCGCACGCGACAACCGACCATTTCGTCATTTCCTCGCTCGTGAGCTTCGGGAGCAGAATGTCCGCTGTTGAAAAAGCTGTCATAAAAACCTTCCTTTATTATACATTTTGATATATTTACTGAAAATTCTACCAACTGCAACAATACAATTCGCAAAATTTCAACAAAATATTACATTTCATTAATTTAACCAATATCATAAAGCTTCATAGTTTCGGGATTTCGGAACTCATGTTTCTCATAGTAGCCGATAAGTTCATCGTCTTCACCGCGTAGCGCGACCATATAAACGTCCTTGTTTTCCCTATCGTTGTGGTAGGTGAACACGAAATTGTTGTCGGGACTTTTGGCGAACCACTCGACAACCTCGCGGATTTTCGCGTTGGACTCGGCATTGTGGCAGTCGAAAATGCTTGTTCCAACCAGCTCGCCGTGCTTTCGGTAACGCTCGCGCGCGGATTTGTTCATATAGATAATCTCGTGGCGCAGGTTGCAGATAACCACGGCGCACCTGTCCTGCTCGACGATGCTTTTAAAATAAGGAGCTAAGCTGTTGTTTTCCATAATTTTCCTCTCAATGCACATCATACCAGGTTTTACCAATTTTAGCGTCACAAGGCAGCGGCACGCCGAGCTTCACCGCGTTTTCCATTTCCTCGCGCAGAATTTTTTCTGCGTCCTCGGCGAGATTTTCGGGCGCTTCGACAATCAGCTCATCATGAACCTGCAAAATCAGCCGAGCCTCGGGCAGCTCCCGCTTGAGCCGGTTGTACACCTTAATCATCGCGATTTTGATGATATCGGCGGCGGTGCCTTGAATGGGCGTGTTCATCGCGATGCGCTTCCCGAGTGCCTTGACGGTCTTGTTGGTCGCGAGAATTTCGGGGATAAAGCGCCGTCTGCCGAAAAATGTGACCGCGTAACCCGTCGCTTCGGCGGATTTTACAACATTTTCCATATACTGCTTTACGCCCGAAAAATGCTCGAGATAATCCTCGATGTACTTTTTCGCCTCGGCAACCGTCGAGCCGATGTCCTTCGCGAGCGAGAACGCGCCGATGCCGTACACGATGCCGAAATTCACGGCTTTTGCCTTGCGGCGGGTGTCCGCGTCAATCCACTCCTCTGGCAGCCCGAACACACTCGCGGCAGTTTCCGTGTGGATATCGCGCCCCTCCTCGAACGTTTTCGTCATCACCTGGTCGTGCGCAAGCGCCGCGAGAACGCGCAACTCGATTTGGCTGTAATCCGCGTCACAGAGCAGTTTCCCGTCACCCGCGGTGAAAAATTTGCGGAAATTCCGACCGATTTCGGTGCGCACGGGAATGTTCTGAATATTTGGCTCAGCGGAACTTATGCGCCCCGTGCGCGTTTCGGTCTGCTTGAACGTCGTGTACATTCGCCCGTCCTCGGAAACCGCGCCGAGAAGCCCCTTGACGTAGGTGTTGTACAGCTTCGAGAGCTTGCGCCAGTCGAGGATTTTGCGGACGATGGGGTGATATTTCTCGATTTCCTCGAGGGTATCGCTGTCCGTGGACCAGCCGGTTTTGCGCTTTTTTCCCGCGGGCAGCCCGAGCTCCTCGAAGAGCACCGTGCCGATTTGTTTGGGGCTGCCGACGTTGAATTTATGTCCCGCGAGCTCGAAAATTTCGCTCTCGATTTCGGCGATTTTCGGGAGAATTTCCTCGCCAAACGCGGTCAAGCTGTCAGCGTCCGCGGCAATTCCTACTATTTCCATCGATGAAAGGACTTCAGCGAGCGGGATTTCGATTTCGCGCAGGACTTTCAGCATTCCGTTCGCGCAAATCTCGCTGAAAAGCGCTTTGCAGAGCCGTTCTAAACGCTCGTACGGTTCACCGTCAACGCCGTATTTCTCATAAAGCCGCGCCAGCTCATAATCCTTCGCGTTCACGTCCAGCAGATACGCCGCCAAAGTCGCGTCAAAAGTCACGTTTTTCAGCTCGACATTCTGCTTCAGACAGCGATAAAACAGCAATTTTGCGTTATCCGTGTGCTTCGGCTCGTCGTTTTGGAGAACTTCAAGCGGGTTTTCAAGACGCTCGTTTCCCCTATAAACAACAATTTCGTCATTTTCCACAAAAACCGTGAGCGCGTCTTCATCGAAAACAGCGTCATCGGCAACAATCGGCGGTACATCAAGCTTTTCTGCGGTTTTAGGAGCAGCGATTTCAACCTTTTTTGCGGCTGTTCCGTCAAGACCGAGCTTTTTGACCGCGTTGTTCATTTCCAGTTCCTGTAAAATTCCTTTGGCAGTTTCCTTGTCGCCCTCGCCGATGATGTAATCGTCAAGATTCTCTGAAATCGGCGCTGTTAAGCAAATCTCGCCGAGTTTTCTCGATAATTCGGCGCTGTCTTTTCCCGCCTCAAGCTTTTTCCTTATACTTGGAGTAATCTCAATTTCGTCAATATGCTGATAGATATAATCAACGGTATGGTACTTTTGCACAAGAGAAAGTGCGGATTTTTCACCGATACCGGCAACTCCGGGGATATTGTCGGAGCTGTCGCCCATCAGTGCCTTCACCTCGAGCATCTCGCGCGGCTCAACGCCGTAGACCTCGCGGATTTTCTCGGGAGTGTAAAAAACGTCCTCCTTGTTCGCAGCGAGCCGCACCGTTACACGCTCTCCGACAAGCTGAAAGCTGTCTCGGTCGCCCGTGCTGATAAGGCACTCGCCGCCTTTTTCCGAGCAAACGCGCGAAAGCGTGCCGATGATATCGTCCGCTTCGTAGCCCTCGCACTCCACGATTTTCACGCCGAGCGCCCGCAGAATGTCCTTGATAAGCGGCATCTGCATCGCAAGCTCGTCGGGCATTTTGTGTCGTCCCGCCTTGTACTCGGTGAACATTTTGTGGCGGAAAGTCGGAGATTTCAGGTCAAACGCTGCAGCAATCCTGTCGGGATTTTCCTCCTTCACCAGCTTCATATAGATGTTCAAAAAGCCCGTGAGCGCGTTTGTGAACACGCCTTTCTTGTTTGAAAGCAACCTTATCCCGTAAAACGCGCGGTTCATGATGCTGTTTCCGTCAATCAAAAGAAGCTTCATTATTATACTCCTTGTAATCTATTTTGTGCAAAATCACGAAAGTCTGATGTTCTCAATAAATTTTCTCGGCAGTTTTTTGAGCAAAAGCATCGTGAGAAATCCCGTAAAAATGCCGCCGATAACCGCCGACGCAAGCAGCACGGGCGTGTACGCGAGCACAAATTTTGAGCCGTAGAAAAGGATTGCCACGAGCAGCTGCCCCGCGATGTGAAAAATCGCGCCGCAAACCGCCGTGAACGGGAGAAACTGCAGGTCGAACGGGAACTCTGCTTTGCCTTTCGGGAAAAGGCTTCGCGCCGCGAACATCGCCGTGCACGCGAGCACTCCCCCCGCCAGCCCGTAAGCCGCGCTCAGAAGCGAACCCGTGACCAGCGCCGCCAGAAAACAGCGCAAAACCGCGATTATGTACGCGTCGTAAACGCGCCACACGCCGCCGATGTACAGCACGAAAAGCGTCACGATGTTGCCCAGTCCCACGCGTATTCCCGGTATCGGCACGAACGGCGGCAAAAGCGTTTCCAGCGCGGAAAGCGCCGCTGCGAAGCAGATAAAAAGCGCTTCTACGCAGAGTTTTTTCACGGTCATTTTCACGGGCTGTCCCTCAAAATATCAGAAAGCCTGTTCGCAAGTTCGCGCATTTCGCTCGTGAGCTGCGGCAGCTTCGGAAGCTCCTCGTCGCCCGTGAAATTCTCGATAATCGGCGCGTCCGACGGCTTTTCATCGGCGAGCGCGCGCAAAAGCGTGTAGTCCTCGCGCTTGATGAGCCGTGCCGAATAGCCCGCCAGAAACTCCTTGCAAAACCAGCACCTAAGGCTCACGCAAGCCGCCGCAAAGCCAATCAGCATTATCCCGCCGCAAACTCCGTAGGCGGGCTCCCGCGTGAGGATACAAGCGATAATTCCCGCCGCCGCGACAAGAAAATCCAGTATGCACGAGAGCGTTTTCACCGCGGTTGTCCCGCCTGCCGCAAAGAACGCCGCAACAAGCAGAATTCCCGTGCAAATCGCCACGGGCACTGCTCCCGAAAAGCCCCATATAAAGCCAATCGCCGCGCAAATCACGCAAACGCCGAGCTGAACGTAAAAGCACGCTCTGATGATTTTGCGCAGCTTCGCGAGCTTTCGCTTTTTTGACGCAGCAAAATCCTCGGCAACAGCGCCCGTTGTGTAAAAATGAATGAGCTTTTTCTTCGTTTTGTAAGTCATCTGAAACGCCCTTGTCCCGTTTATTCTTCAATATTTTCCAACCAAAGCGCAGCCTCCGCGTCACTCGGCATTCTGAGGTCACCTCTCGGGGAAACCGCCGCAGAACCGATTTTAACGCCGTCCGGCAGGCAGCTGCGCTTGAACTGCTGAGCGAAAAAGCGCTTGTAGAAAATCTTTTCCCACTTGAGAATTATTTCATCGGAATAAGCGCCGTTGAACGCGTACTTCGCGAGGCGGTAAACCTTGCTCGGCGTAAAGCCGTATCTGATGCCGTAGTACAGGAAGAAGTCGTGCAGCTCATAAGGTCCGACCAAATCCTCGGTTTTCTGCGAAATCTCGCCGTTTTCCGCAGGCAGCAGCTCGGGGCTTACCGGCGTGTCCAGAATATCGCCGAGAGCTGTTTTCAAGCGCTCGTCCTCGGCGCTGTCCATACAATACCGCACGATATGCCGAACCAGCGTTTTCGGAACGGACGAATTCACGCCGTACATACTTATGTGGTCGCCGTTGTAGGTTGCCCAGCCGAGCGCAAGCTCCGACAAATCGCCCGTTCCGACAACCATTCCGTTCAAATCGTTCGCCAAATCCATCAGCACCTGCGTTCTCTCACGAGCCTGCGCGTTTTCATAGGCAACGTTGTAGTTGTTTTCATCGTGTTCAATGTCCTTGAGGTGCGACTTCACGGTAGCGGTTATGTCAATCAGCCTGAAATCCACGCCAAGCGCCGTGCAGAGCAGCTCCGCGTTGGATTTAGTGCGGGTTGTTGTGCCAAAACAAGGCATCGAAACGGCGGTGATATCGGTCATCGGTCTGCCCAAAACCTTCAGCGCTTCAACGCTCGCCAGCAGCGCCAGACAAGAGTCCAAGCCGCCCGAAATGCCGATGAGCAGCTTTTGGCAGTGCGTGTGCTTAACCCGCTTTGCGAGAGCGTGCGCCTGCATTGCGAGAATTTTTGAGCAGCGCGAGTTGTTTGCGCTTCCCTCGGCGGCGGGAACAAACGGCAGCGGCGCGATTTTACGGGTGAGCTTGGTCTGCTCGGTGAACAGAACAAACTGCGCGTCACTCTCGGAGCAGCGCCCGCGGAAGGTGGTGTTGCGCATTCTCTCGGCAGAAAGCAGAGAAACATCGATTTCGGTTATCGTTAAGCCGTTGGTGTAGAGCTGCCCTTCGGCGAGGAGCTTGCCGTTCTCGGCGATAATTCTTGCACCGCCGAAAACAAGGTCTGTCGTGGACTCGCCCTCGCCCGCTCCCGCGAAGATATACCCGCAGATAAGCCGCGCGGACTGCCCTTTTACAAGGCTTTCGCGGTACTCCTCCTTGCCGACAAGCTCGTTTGAAGCGGAGAGATTGAGGATAATCGTAGCGCCGTCAAGAGCTTCCTTAATCGAAGGCGGCTCGGGCGACCACAGATCCTCGCAAACCTCGACGGCAAGCGAGAGTTCGGGGATATTCTCACACGAGAAAACCAGTCCCGAACCGAACGGCACAACCGCGCCGAACAGCTTTATATCGCGCTTTTGGCTGTCGGCGGGAGTGAACCAGCGCATTTCGTAAAACTCGTTATAGTTCGGGAGAAATTTCTTCGGGACAACGCCAAGGACGCGACCGTTTTGCAAAACCACGGCGCAGTTGTAGAGCTCACCGTCGACGCGAAGCGGCGCTCCGACCGCCACAACGATATCCTTGCCTTTTGAAGCGGCGAGGATTTTTTCGAGAGCGTTTTCCGCGCCGTCAAGGAGTGTTTTCGACAAGAACAAATCCGCGCAGGTGTAGCCCGTCACGCAAAGCTCGGGGAGCGCGAGAATTTTCACGCCCGCGGCGCTTGCTTCGTTGATAAGCTCGATGATTTTTTCCGCGTTATAGGTGCAGTTTGCGACCTTTAAATCGGGCGTTCCCGCCGCGCATTTTATAAAACCGTCTTTCATAAAATCAACCTTCCGAAATTTAATTATAATACATTTTCGTGGCTACTCACGCGAAGCGTACAAAAGTCTTTTTGAAAATCCAAAAAACTTTTTCTTCAGAAAAAGTTTTTTGGCCGCCGGAGGCACTCGCGGCGAAGCCGCGGACTAGAGCGCGAAGCGCGACCACTCGGCGCGAAGCGCAAAATCAAAAAAGAACGCTTTAGCAAAGTAATCTTTCACAAACCGACTTGAAATCCGGTTAGCGACCATTGCCAAATTTTTTTTGCGAACGCAAAAAAATTCGCAAACCCCACTCCACAACATAAGATTTACCCAAAACTTCATTCAAGAATTTCAACTTTTTTTGTTCACACACCAAAACCAAGTATTAAATAAACATCAACATTATTATACCTCAAAATCGCGATAAAATCAAGGGTTTTTAAAGAAAACGGCTATTTTTTTACAAATCTTATTGCAATTGTGAGAAAAAAATTGTATAATAAGTATAATGAGGTTTTATGACGTGAAACGAAAAGGAGATGTTAAGAAATGGAGTTTGTGAGCGAGAGAACCGCGTTTACAATGCTGTCGGAAACCGTCGTAAAGGCGGGAGTTTCGCTGTTCAACGCGGTGAAGTATATCTACATGATAGCTGACAAGGACTTCTACAACATCAACATCAAGGATATCTTCAAAATAGCGCTGAACAACATCTCCGACACCACCTGCCTCTACAACACCGGGATAAAGCTGGACAAGGAGCGCTGCGCCGAGATGAACACCCCGGAATACGAACGGGTGCTGTCGCTTATGGTGTACTCCTTTGCGGTAAGGCTTCCCACCCTGCGCAACGTCAAGACCGCCGGCGGAACTCTCACCGACAAGCAGATCAAGACTATCTACGACATGGTGATAGCCAAAGGCGCCGGAAACTACGACAATGTGATAACCGACGACTTCGAGGAGATACGCCGCATGGTGAAGTCCGGAAAGGCTGTACCGGCTTACGACGCCGAGTGGTACAAGGGGTATATCTACACCTACGTCCCGTCGCTTGCCGCGATAAACAACAAAAATGTGTTCCTGCTGGGCAGCGCGGATATCCTGTTCACGCTGTTTTACAGCTGCCTTGAAGAAGAGCTTGTCCGGCTGCTGAACTCCCTAGCCGCGCAAGCCTAAAAGCCTCCCCTGCCGCATATACTGTTCTGAAAGAGAGGTGCAGTTTCATGCAGCAGGTAAACAGGTTTTCATACATGGGCGCGGAACGTCCCGCGCTTATGGGAGAGGTTCACGGCGGGGCGCAGTTCCCCGATATAGAGGGACTTATACACGC
>SFLN01000011.1 GCA_004554555.1 [Eubacterium] saphenum
CTCGCTTTCCGAGGAACAGGCTGAGGCTATCGTTCAGATGAGACTCGGCGCGCTGACCGGTATGGAAAAGAGCAAGATTGAGGACGAGCTTCTTGAAAAGCGCGAGGTTATCAAGAATATGGAAGAGCTCCTCTCGGATAATACGAAATTGCTCCACCTCATCGGCGACGAGCTTTCTGTTATCAAGAAAAAGTACGGCGATGAGAGAAGAACTTCAATCGAGCCTGTCAGCGGCGAGGTTGATATCGAGGACTTGATTCCCGAGGAAGACTGCGTTGTTACCTTCACAAATATGGGTTACATCAAGCGCCAGCCCGCCGAGGTGTATAATATACAAAAGCGCGGCGGACGCGGTGTTTCGGGTATGAAACAGCGTGACGAGGATTTTGTGGACAGTATGTTCATTTCCTCAAGCCACGAAAATATCCTCTTTATCACAAATAAGGGCAATATGTTCCGCTTGAAATGCTATCAGGTGCCCGAGGGAAGTAAGCAGTCGCGCGGTATGAATATTGTAAATCTGCTTCAGCTCGGCGAGGACGAAAAGGTTGCCGCGATGATGACCACAATGGACTTCGCGGACAACAAGTTCTTCATCTGCCTCACGAAAAACGGACTTGTTAAACGCACGCGCCTTTCCGAGTTTAAGAACGTGAGAAAAGGCGGTCTGAGGGCAATTTCTCTTAATGACGGCGACGAGATTGCGGGCGGATTTTTGACCGAGGGCGACTGCACCGTTATGGCGGCAACCCGAAACGGTTTTGCTATCCGCTTTGACGAAAACGATATCCGCGTTATGGGAAGAATCGCGCGCGGTGTTCGTGCAATTAAGCTGCGCGAGGACGACTTTATCGTCGGCGCAACCAAGATTTTCGACGAGAACGCGACAATTCTCACCGTAACCGACAAGGGTATGGGCAGAAGGTGCGCGGTTTCGAGCTATCGTCTGCAAAAGCGCGGCGGTATGGGCTTGAAGAATTACCCCGTAAGCGATGAAAAGGGCGCTGTTATCGGTATCCGCACGCTCGGTCCCGATGATGATGTCATTCTGATAAGCGCGGAGGGCGTTCTTATAAGAATTCGCGCGAACGATTTGCGCGTTATGGGAAGAACCGCTTCGGGCGTCCGCGTAATGCGGCTCGGCGCGACAGACCGCGTTGCCACATTCAGCCGTACTCCTCACGATGATGAGGAAGTTACCGAAGAGGTTGAAAAGGCTTCGGACGAGGAGGTTGCGGCTTCGCTTGCCGAGGACGCGGCTGAGGTTATCGAGCCGGACGAGCCTGTTGATGATGAAGAAGAAACCGGAGAGGACAACTCCGAGAGTTAACCGAATAATTTTTCCCGAACCACATCGTTCGGGAAAAGTTTTGTGAGAATATGTTCCACGTGGAACAAAAACGGAGAGAAAATGAATTATACTTTGGAAGAATACGATGTCTGCGTTATCGGAGCAGGTCACGCGGGCTGCGAGGCGGCTCTCGCGGCGGCTCGGCTGGGGCTGAAAACCGCGATTTTTACGCTCTCGCTCGACTGTATCGCGAATATGCCGTGCAACCCGTGCATCGGCGGCTCGGCAAAGGGGCAGATTGTCTGCGAAATTGACGCGCTCGGCGGTGAAATGGGCAGAGCCGCAGACGCAACCTTTATTCAATCGCGGATTTTGAACAAGGGAAAAGGTCCTGCGGTTCATAGTCTGCGCGTGCAGTCGGACCGCGTGAAATACCATACTTATATGAAGCAGGCACTCGAAAATCAGCAGAATTTGTTTATCAAGCAGGGCGAAGTGACTGCGGTTGACGTTGAGGACGGGAAAATCACGGCTGTTCGGACGAAGCTCGGCGCGATTTATCCCTGCAAGGCAGCGATAATCACCACCGGTACTTATTTGAACGGGAAAATCCATATCGGTGAGCTGAACTATGCGGCTGGGCCGGACAATGTTCTCCCGTCAACCGAGCTTACCGAGTGCTTGAAGAAGCTTGGACTTTCGATGAGGCGGTTTAAGACGGGAACTCCCGCGCGTGTTCATCGGCGGTCGGTTGACTTTTCCGTTATGGAGAAGCAGAGCGGTGACGATGAGATTATGCCGTTTGCGTTCGACAACACCGCCGAGATGAAGAACCAAGCGGATTGCTGGGTGACCTACACGAACGCTGAAACTCATCGGATTATCATCGAAAATCTTGACCGTTCGCCGCTGTATTCGGGTAGAATTGAGGGAGTTGGACCGCGCTATTGCCCGAGTATTGAGGACAAAATCGTGCGGTTTCGCGACAAGGAGCGGCACCAGCTTTTCGTCGAGCCGATGGGTTTGGACACGGACGAGTGCTATTTGCAGGGAATGTCCAGCTCGCTGCCCGAGGACGTGCAAATCAAGTTTTTGCGCACCATAAAGGGCTTGGAGCACGTTGAGATAATGCGCCCCGCGTATGCAATCGAATACGACTGCTGCGACCCGTTGGAGCTTTTGCCGACGCTTGAGTTCAAGAAAATCAGCGGGCTTTACGGCGCGGGACAGTTTAACTGCACATCGGGCTACGAGGAGGCGGCGGCGCAAGGAATTGTCGCGGGAATAAACGCGGCGCGGAAAATTCAAGGAAAGTCGCCCGTTATCCTCGAGCGCTCGACAAGCTATATCGGCACGCTTATTGATGATTTGGTCACAAAAGGCTGCTCAGAGCCGTACCGAATGATGACCTCGCGCAGTGAGTTTCGCTTGATTTTGCGTCAGGACAACGCTCCCGAAAGACTTTTGCCGCTTGGACACGAGGTCGGGCTGATTTCCGAGGAGCGCTGGGAGCGATTTTTGGAGGACGACAGATTGTTCAAGAGTGAGTTGGAGAGAATAAAAAAGGTGACAATTCACCCAACGGACGAGCTGAATAAAATGCTTGTCGAGAAGGGAACTTCGCCGATTAACGCGGGGGTGCGGCTTTTTGAGCTGCTGAAACGACCGCAGCTTGCTTATACCGATTTTGAGCAGTTTGACGCGGAGCGACCGAAGCTGAAAATTTCGCTTATCAATCGGCTGGAGACTGAGCTGAAGTACGCGGGTTACATTAAAATACAGGCGGAGCAGATTGAAAAGGCGCGAAAGCTGGAGCAAAAGGCGCTGCCTATTGATATCGATTATCGTGAAATCAAGGGCTTGCGGCTCGAAGCACAGGAAAAGCTGAACAAGCATAAACCGCTGAATGTCGGGCAGGCGGGCAGAATTTCGGGTGTAAATCCCGCGGACGTGTCGGTGCTGCTGATTTGGCTTGCGGGGAAAGGCGGGAAAAATGACTAATGCGGAATTTATTGTCGAGGCGTTTGGAAAGGCGGGGCTTGAACTCACGCTTGAAAAAGGCGAGAAGCTCGCGGCGCTCTCGGATTTTATGCTCGAATACAACAAAAGCGTGAATTTAACGCGGATTACCGACTTTTCCGAGGTTGTCGAAAAGCACTTTGTGGATAGCGTTTTGCCGTTTTCAATGCTCGAAATTCCCGAAAAATCAAGCTTTATTGACGTGGGAACAGGCGCGGGTTTTCCGTCGCTGCCGCTGTTGATTTGGCGCGATGACTTGAAGGGAACGCTCTGCGACAGCCTTCAGAAACGCTGCGTTTATCTTGAAAAGGTCTGCGAGAAGCTCGGAATTAAGGCTGAAATTGTCCACGCGCGCGCCGAGGAGCTTGGCAGAGAGCGCCGCGAAAAGTACGATTTTTCCACTGCGCGGGCTGTTTCGGCTCTGCCCGTTTTAACGGAATTTTGCCTGCCGTTCGTCAAAAAGGGCGGTCGGTTTATCGCACTCAAAACGTTGAACGAGGATGTTGATTTGGCGAAAAACGCAATCAAGACGCTTGGCGGTGAACTGGAAAAAACGGTTGACTACAAGCTCCCGGGCGGCGATGACAGGCGGCTTGTTGTTGTCAAAAAGATTTCGCAAACTCCGACAAAATATCCGCGCAGCTTTGCGAATATTTCAAAAAAGCCGCTGTAAATTGCGGATTTCTTTGATTTTTTATCGAAATATGCGATATTTCCAACTGGAAATTATTTCCTCCCCGTGTTACAATAAAGAAAAAACATTGGGGAGGATTTTTTTATGAACGGATTGTTTAAAGCAAAGGAAAAGGTCGCAGGACAGGTTGTAATGGTGGATATCTCGCTTGTTGTGCCAAATCGCTCGCAGCCGAGGGTTGAGTTTTCGGAGGATGCGCTGCAGTCGCTTGCCGTGAGTATCCGCGAGAACGGAATTTTACAGCCGGTGTGCGTGAGAAAAATCGGCGCGGTGTACGAAATTATCAGCGGTGAACGAAGAACGCGTGCCGCAAAACTTGCAGGGTTGACCGAAATTCCGTGTATTGTGATGAACGTGGACGAGGAGCAGTCGGCTGTTCTCGCGCTTATCGAGAACATTCAGCGCAAGGATTTGAGCTATTTTGAAGAGGCGCTTGCCATTGAAAAACTCATCGATTTCTACGGAATGACGCAGGAAGCTGCCGCAGAAAGGCTCGGCAAAGCGCAGTCTACAATTGCCAACAAGCTTCGGCTTCTGCGTTTCACCGATGCAGAAAAGCGACTTTTGGTGACGGGAAATCTGTCCGAGAGGCAAGCGCGCGCCATTGTGAGGATTGACAATGCGAATTTACGAAGAACCGCGATTGAAACGGTTGTTTCGCGACATTTGAATATTGAACAGACGGAAGAGCTTGTCAACAAGCTGCTCGATGGTGCTCCGCAAAAGGAAAAGTGCCGCGCGAAGTCCTCGCTTCGTTTTGCCGCTCCGCCGAAGCTCTATATGAACTCGCTAAACGCGCTTATCAAGCGTATCCGCGAGGATAAAATTCCGTGCGAATTGTTTACGGGGAAGTCCGAAAAGTTCTACGAATACACGATAAGATTTCCGATCAACACCTAATTTTATAATAATGTATAGAATGATTGTTCCACGAGGAACATTTTCGGTTAAAATGTCGAAATTGTTCCTCGTGGAACATTTTTTGTAAAAAACACTTTATTTTTCGGCAAAAGTGTGATATACTAGAAAGGTAAGAATATCGAAAAAAGGGGGAATATCCTTGGGAATTGTTATCGGCGTGGTAAACCAGAAGGGCGGCGTCGGAAAAACCACAACTTCCGTCAATATCGCCGCAGGTCTGGGCGCGCTCGGGAAAAAAGTGCTTCTGATTGACTTCGACCCGCAGGGCAACTCAACAACCGGCTTCGGAATTAAGAAAAAAACTCTCGAGGCAACGTCTTATGACGTCGTTATCGGGAAAATCCGCCCGCAGGAGGCAATCATCAAGACGCATAGCAAAAATGTCTGGATTTTGCCGTCAACGTCAAAGTTGTGCGACGCTGAGCCTGCGCTCACTAATATGGAACAGAAAAATTATCAGCTGCGAAAGGCGGTTTTGCAGGTCAAAAACGACTACGATATCGTCATTATCGACAGCTTGCCGTCGCTCGGAGTGCTTGCCGTGAACACGCTCGTCGCGTGCGATACGATAATCGTGCCGATGGTTTGCGAGCATTTCGCGCTCGAGGGACTGGCGCAGCTTATGTACACGATTAAAAATGTCAAGCACAAGTTTAACCCTAACATAAACATAATGGGAATTGTCTTCACAATGCTGGACAAGCGGCTGCTGTCGAGCAATGAGATAAAGAACGAAATCAAGAAAAATTTCGATAAACGCGCGATTTTCAGAACCGAAATTCCGCGAAATGTCCGCATTTCCGAGGCACAAAGCCACGGCGAGCCGATTATAACTTTTGACAAAAACTCAAAAGGCGCAGACGCTTACATACGACTTTCAAAGGAAATTCTGGCGAAATGCCGCGAGAGGGAGAAAGCAGATGGCACGAAAGACTGAAAGCAGCTTTGACGAGTTGTTTTTTGACAACAATATCGGCAGCGAGGGTGTTTCAACGCTGCGGATAAGCGAGATTGAACCGAACAAAAATCAGCCGCGCAAGAGCTTCAACAACGAAACGCTCAAACAGCTTGCCGATTCGATAACCGAGCACGGCGTTTTGCAGCCGCTGATTGTGCGTTCAATTGCGGCGGGAAATTATATGATAATCGCGGGAGAGCGCCGTTGGAGAGCCGCGAAAATGGCGGGACTTTCGGAAATTCCCGTGATAATCCGCGACGATTTGTCCGATGAACAGGCGATGCAAATCGCGATGATTGAGAACCTCCAGCGCGAAAACCTCAACCCGATTGAAGAAGCGCTCGGCTACAAGGAGCTCATCGACAGGTTTGGAATGACGCAGGATAAACTCGCGCAGGTGCTCGGAAAGGCGCGCTCGTCCGTGGCAAATTCGCTCGGACTGCTTGCGCTGCCGAACGGCGTGCAGGAGCTTTTGCGCAACGGAAGCCTGTCCGCGGGACACTGCAAAGCGCTGAAAAAGGTCAAGGACGCGGCGCTGATGACCGAGCTTGCTCATAAGGCGGCGGAAGGCGAGCTTTCCGTAAGGCAGGTTGAAGCAATCGCGAAGCGTGAAGCGGCGCGGCTTGAAGAGGAGAAAGGCGAGAAGGAGCTGAAGCCGCGCCTTTCCTACTACACGGAAATCGAGGTCAGCTTATCGGAGCTGCTCGGGACAAAGGTTCGGATTTCCGAGGGCAAGAGCGGAAACGTTCTGCAAATTGACTTTGCCGATAAGGAACAGCTTGAAGGTATCGTCAAGTATTTTAACTAACAAATCGCGCAGTTGAACGAAAAACCAACGCGAATTATAAATGCTGAAAAGCAAAAGGAGAAAAAACAATGATTGACATTAAATTTTTGAGAGAGAACCCCGACGCGGTTAAGGAGAACATCAAGAAAAAGTTCCAGGACGAGAAGCTCCCGCTGGTTGACGAGGTAATTGAGCTTGACTCGGAAAACCGCAAGTCCATTCAGCGTATGGAACAGCTTCGTGCTGACAGAAACCGTATTTCCAAGGAAATAGGCGGCTTTATGGCAAAGGGTATGAAGGACGAGGCGGAAAAGGCTAAGGCTCAGGTTGCCGAGTTTGCCGAGGAGCAGAAGCAGATTGAAGCAAAGCAGGCTGAGCTTGCCGAGAGAATTACCAAGATAATGATGACCATTCCGAACATCATCGACCCGTCTGTTCCGATAGGCAAGGACGACAGCGAGAATGTTGAAATCAAGAAGTACGGCGAGCCTGTTGTGCCGGATTTTGAAATTCCGTATCACAGCGAAATTATGGAGAAGCTCAACGGTATCGACCTCGACAGCGCGAGAAAGGTTGCCGGAAACGGTTTCTACTACCTTATGGGCGACATCGCAAGACTGCACTCGGCTTGCCTGTCCTACGCGAGAGATTTTATGATTGACCGCGGCTTCACTTACTGCATTCCGCCGTATATGATTCGCTCGAACGTGGTAACCGGCGTTATGAGCTTTGCGGAAATGGACGCGATGATGTACAAAATCGAGGGAGAGGATCTCTATCTTATCGGCACTTCCGAGCACTCGATGATAGGCAAGTTCATCGACACAATTCTTGACGAGGATAAGCTCCCGTACACCCTCACGAGCTATTCACCCTGCTTCCGCAAGGAAAAAGGCGCGCACGGAATCGAGGAGCGCGGCGTTTACCGTATCCACCAGTTCGAAAAGCAGGAGATGATTGTTGTCTGCAAGCCCGAGGATTCGGCAATGTGGTTTGACAAGCTCTGGCAGAACACCGTTGATTTGTTCCGCTCGCTCGACATTCCCGTAAGAACGATTGAGTGCTGCTCGGGTGACCTCGCGGATTTGAAGGTAAAGAGCTATGACGTTGAGGCTTGGTCGCCGCGCCAGAAGAAGTACTTCGAGGTCGGCTCTTGCTCTAACCTCGGCGACGCGCAGGCACGCCGTCTGAAAATCCGCATCAAGGGCAAGGACGGAAACTATTTCGCGCACACGCTCAACAACACCTGCGTTGCACCTCCCAGAATGCTCATCGCGTTCCTCGAAAACAACCTCAACGCAGACGGTTCCGTAAATATCCCCGAGGTCTTGAGACCTTATATGGGAGGCAAGGATAAGATTACCATTGGCTAAGGAAAGGTTTTTATGTCTTTTGTAACTTTAAAGGACGTTTACAAGCGTTATCACGTCGGCGAGGTCACGATAAACGCCGCCGACGGAATGACGTTTGACATTGAAAAAGGCGAGCTTGCGGTTATTGTCGGACCGTCCGGTTCGGGAAAAACAACCGTGCTCAATATGCTTGGCGGTATGGACTCAAGCGATGAGGGCGAGATTTCGGTTGACGGTCAGCGCATTGACAAGTACAACCGAAAGCAGCTCACGCTTTACCGCCGTTTCGATATCGGGTTTATCTTCCAGTTTTACAACCTGCTGCCAAATTTAACGGCAAAGGAAAACGTTGAAATCGCGGCGCAGACGAAGAAGGATTACATACCCGCTGAGGAAATTCTCGCGAAGGTTGGGCTTGGCGACAGGCTTAACAACTTCCCCGCGCAGCTTTCCGGCGGTGAACAGCAGCGCGTTTCGATTGCGCGTGCGCTCTCGAAGAAGCCGAAGCTGCTGCTTTGCGACGAGCCGACGGGCGCGCTTGACTACAACACAGGCAAGATGATTTTGAAGCTGCTTCAGGACACCTGCCGCGCGGACGGAATGACAGTAATTCTCGTCACGCACAACACCGCGATTACACCGATGGCAGACCGAGTTATCAAAATCAAAAACAGCAAGGTAAGCGACGTTATTCTGAACGAAAATCCGACTCCTGTTGAGGAAATTGAGTGGTAAAATGAAGGCAATTACTAAAAACACTTTACGCGAAATTAAAGGCACAAAGAGCCGATTTCTGTCCATTTTCCTGATTTGTGTAATCGGAGTTGGCTTTTTCAGCGGCGTTCGCGCAACCTGTAACGATATGAAAACCTCCGCAGACGATTATTACGACAAGCAGAATTTGTTTGACTTGCGGGCGGTTTCAACGTTTGGCTTGACGGACGGCGACAAAACGGCGATTGAAAGCGTTTTGCCCGAGGACTGCTCGGTTTACACTTCAAAGTACACGGATTTGGCGGTTGAGCGCGGCGACAAGGAGTTTCTCACGCGAGTTTACTCCAAGCTCCCCGACAGCATAAACACGCCGGTTATCCTCGAGGGGCGCGATATCGAAAACGAGGGCGAGTGTCTTATCAGCTGCAATATGCTGCACGAAAGCATCAACGTTGGCGATACGATAACGCTCGTTGATTTGACGGAGGCGGAAAAGTTCCCGCTGAAAAGGACGGAGTACACGGTTGTCGGGCGGTACAACTCGCCGATGTACGTTTCGATGAGTCAGCGCGGCAGCACGACAATCGGTGACGGCGCGCTTGACGCGTTTATGATAGTGCCCGAGGGCGATTTTACCGCGGATTATTACACGGAAATCTATGTTCACTCGGAAACTCTGCGCTCGATGTCGAGCTACTCCGAGGAGTACGAAAATTACCGCGAAACGCTCTCCGATAAGCTTGAAGAACTTGGCAAGGAGCGCAGCATTATCCGTTATGACGAGGTTCTCGGCGAAGCGCAGCAGAAAATTGTTGACGGTGAAAAGGACCTGGCGCAGGGCAAAATTGACGGACAGAAGAAGCTGAACGACGCGAAAGTCGAGCTTGAAAACGGCAAAAAGGAAATCGAGGACGGCGAGAAAGAGCTTGCCGACGCTAAGATTAAGCTCGATGACGGAGCGGTTCAGATTGCCGACGCGGAGGAAAAACTCGCTAGTTCGCTTGCCGAGCTGAATGACGGAAAAGCGCAGCTTGCCGAGGGCAAGAAAACGCTTGATGATGCGAAACAACAGATTGACGAAGGTCAAGCTGAAATTGACGAGAATAAAAAGGGGCTTGTCGAGGGAAGAGCGCAGCTTGAAGCGGCAAAAGCGCAGTATTATGCGGGTTTGGCGCAGTGCAACGCGACTCTCGCGCAGCTAGACGAAAAGGAACAGCAGTTAATCGCGGCAGAGCAAGTTT
This sequence comes from [Eubacterium] saphenum, assembly GCA_004554555.1. Lineage (GTDB taxonomy): Bacteria > Bacillota > Clostridia > Oscillospirales > Ruminococcaceae > CAG-115. The sequence continues at coordinate 9,978 of SFLN01000011.1, forward strand.
ACGGCACGGAAGCAATGGCAGAGCAGCGCGCTGAATTAGAGGCAGCAAAAGCGGTTCTTCAGCAGAACATAGCCGAGCTTGAAGCGGCGAAAGCGCAGATTGACGCAAACGAAGAAGATTTGAACACCGCAGAGAGTATGCTTGCTGCTTTCGAGGAAGTTCTCGCGGCAAATCTTGAAAAATACAACGCGGGGCTTGCCGAGTACAACGAAAACGCGCAGAAAATTGCTGACGGTGAGCGCGCGTATAACGAGGGTTTAGCCGAGTTTAACGCGAAAAAGGCCGAGTACGAGCAGGGCGTTCTTGATTACGAGAGCGGCTTGACGAAAATCGCCGACGCGAAGAAAAAGCTCGCGGACGGTCAGGTTGAGTACGAGGACGGTGTTCGCGAGTACAACGAAAAGATTGCCAAAGCGGAAAAGGAAATCGCGGACGCGAAGGAAAAAATCTCGGACGCGGGCAACGCCGAGTGGTATATTTTCACGCGCGACGATAATGTCGGCTACTCCGAATACGGGAGCAATGCCGAGCGTATCGACAAAATCGCGGCGATTTTCCCCGTGTTCTTTTTGCTGGTAGCGGGGCTTGTCTGCCTTACCACAATGTCGAGAATGGTCGAGGAGCAGCGCACGCAAATCGGCACTATCAAGGCGCTCGGCTACGGAAACGGTGCGATTATGCGGCACTATATGATTTACGCGGTTTCGGGCGCGGTTGTCGGCGGAACGCTCGGCGCGTTTGGCGGGTGCGTTTTGTTCCCGTCCGTCATAATGTACGCCTACTCGATGATGTACACAATCAGAGATTTCCACTACCTTTTCGAGGTTGGAAATATGTTGTTCTCGATAGGCTCGATGACCGCGGCGATTGCCTTGACGGTGTTCTTCAGCTGCCGCAGAGCGCTTCGCGAAACACCCGCTTCGCTTATGCGGCCGAAAGCGCCGAAAGCCGGAAAGCGCGTGTTCATCGAAAAAATCCCGTTTTTGTGGAACAGAATGGGCTTCTTCTCGAAAATCAGCGGGCGAAACCTTTTCCGTTACAAGCGCAGAATGTTTATGACGGTAATCGGAATTGCGGGCTGCACGGCGCTGTCTTTGACGGGATTTGGTCTGAAGGACTCGATTTCGGATATCGTGGATTTGCAGTATCTCGATATCAACAAGTACAGCGGTTTTATCGCGTACAAAAATGACGCGAAGCCGTCCGAGGTTGAAAACATCTACGCGGCGCTCGAGGAGTACGACTCCGACACGCAGTACACCCGCGCGCTTATCAAGCAGTACGAAACGCGAAACGGAGAAGCGGCGGTGCAGTGCTATATAACCTGCGCGGAGGAACCCGAGAAAATCGGCGATTTCATCGATTTCAGAGAGCGCAAGTCCAAGAAAAAGCTCTCGCTCACGGACGGCGCGATTATCTCCGAGAAAGCGGCAAAGCTGCTCGGCGCGAAAGCGGGCGATGAGATTTCAATTCAGATACGGGACGGCGAGTACAAGAGCGTAAAAATCGCGGGCATAACCGAGCATTACACAAGCCACTATCTGTATCTCTCCGAGGAGGATTACAAGGAGATTTTCGGCGCGGCGCCCGTTTACAACATCATTTATTTCAAGAACGGCATTACAAGCGTGGGCGAAAAATCCGAGGAGTTCAGCGAGTTTATGCTGAAAACCGACAAGGTGCTGACCGTCAACATAAACGCGTCCTCAATGTCGAAAATACACGATGTAATGTCGATTATGGACTTGGTGACGGTTGTGCTGATTATTTCGGCGGGCGCGCTCGCGCTGGTTGTTTTGTACAATCTGACGAACGTCAACATCACCGAAAGAATACGCGAAATCGCAACGCTGAAGGTTCTCGGATTTTACGACAACGAGGTTTCGGCTTATGTTTTCCGTGAAAACATCGTGCTGTCGCTGATAGGCGGCTTGGTCGGACTGGGGCTGGGAACGGCGCTTTGTATGTTCGTTATCGAAACCGCCGAAATCGACGAGGTTATGTTCGGGCGCACAATTCACCCGCTCTCGTTCTTGTGGGCATTTTTGGTTACGGCGGCGTTTTCGATTTTGGTGAACCTCTTGATGTCGCGTGTACTGAAGAAAATCAGTATGGTTGAGTCGCTGAAATCGGTTGAATAAAATCAGCGCCGCGCTCAAACTTATTTGCCGGTGCAAAATAAATGGATAAAATAATGCGGTGCTGATAAAATGCGAGGTAAGGATAATGGAAAAGGTTTGGAAGGAAATGTTTGACGCGGCGAAAGCCGTGCAAAACGCGCGGAAAATCTCCGATTACGTCACGGCGGGCGAGGTTTCGGCAGCGATTTTGTCAGGCTCGGGGAAAATCTACACGGGAATTTGCGTGGACACCTGCTCGACGCTCGGAATTTGTGCCGAGAGGAACGCGATTTTCAATATGCTTACAAACGGTGAAACCGTGATAAAAAAGGTGCTTGCGGTACTTCCGGACGGGAAAACCGGCGCGCCCTGCGGAGCTTGCCGTGAGCTTATGGTTCAGCTTATGCCCGATAATTATAAGGAAATCGAGATTATGCTGGACTACGAGAACGAAAAAATCGTCAATTTAGGCGCACTTACGCCGGAATGGTGGATTTAAGGTATGATTGAAAACATTGTTAAGGTAAAGCTTGCGACGGACGAGGAGCTTACCGTAAAGAGAAACTCCCTTTGCGCGGTTAATCCCGAAACCGACAAGCGGATTGCAATCGTCACGGGAATTCACGGCGACGAGCTTGAGGGGCAGTATATATGCTACGAGCTGGTTAAAACGATAACCGCGAATATGCAGAATTTAAAGGGAAGAGTGGACATTTATCCCGCGATAAACCCGCTGGGGCTGGAGAGCGCGTGCCGTGAGATACCGACATCGGCGCTTGATATGAACCGCGTTTTTTCCGCGCCCGACCCCGTGTCGATTTCGGAGATAATCGCTCAAAAGGTTGTCGAGGACATCAAAGGCGCGGCGGTTTGCGTTGACATTCACGCGAGCAATATTTTCATTCGCGAGATACCGCAGGTGAGAATTCTGCCGCGCGACAGCGACTATCTTATGCGTTACGCGAAGCTGCTCAACACGGACTTGGTTTGGGTACACGAAACCGGCGCGGTTGGCGGCGGGTCGCTTGCCGAGGCGCTGATTAACGAGGGAGTGCCGACGCTTGCGGTTGAGATGGGCGTTGGCGGGCGGATTAACACGGAATACTGCCAGCAGCTCCTCCACGGCATTTTCAACCTTATGCACAATCTCGGTATCTGGACAGTCGCGGAGCACGGAATTTCTCACCCGATGGTATCGACGGACGGTGAGGTTCACGTTGTTCACGCGTCGGACGCAGGCGTGTTTATACCGCGCGTTGAGCACAATATGTGGCTTGCAAAGGGCAGCGAAATCGGCGAAATTGTTACACCGATAACGGGAACGGTTGTTCAGAAGATAACCGCGCCCGAGAGCGGCGTGATTTTCTCGCTTAGGGAGTACCCGATTGTGAGCGAGGGCAGCGTTATCGCGAGAATGTTGAGTATGGGCAGCTATTGATTAAAGGAAACACCGCACAACGAACGGATTATGCATTTGCGAGAAAATTCGGTGTTGCCTTTTGGGACTGGGGGAGCGTATGAAAGACAGAATTTTGGAGTCCAAAGAAAACTATCTTGAAACGATTTTAATTCTGCAAAATCGTCACGGCGAGGTGCGCAGCGTTGACATTGCGGCGGAGATGGATTTCTCGAAGCCGTCGGTGAGCGTTGCGATGAAGAATTTGCGGGCTGAGGGCTGCATAAACGTTGACGAAAACGGGAGAATTACCTTGACCGAAGAGGGCAGGGAAATCGCCGAGCGCGTTTACGAGCGGCACTTGCTGTTCACCGAGTGGCTGATGTCGATGGGAATTTCCGAAAAAACCGCCGCCGAGGACGCTTGCCGAATGGAGCACTGTTTAAGCGAGGAGAGCTTTGCGGCGATTAAGAGCTACATCAAAAAGCACGGGCTTTAATGGGGGTTTTTGGTTTGAAGATTGTCTGTCTGATTGAAAATACTGCCGTGAATGACAAGCTGTTTTCCGAGGAAGGGCTGTCGCTTTTTGTCGAGTACAACGGGAAGAATTACCTCATCGACGCGGGTTTGACGGGGAAAGCTGTCGAAAACGCAAAGCGAATGCGATTGCCGATAGACGAGCTTTCGGGCGTTTTCATCACGCACAATCACCTCGGTCACATCGGCGGTATCGACAGCATAATGCGCCTTAACCCGAATGCGCCGATTTATCTTCGCGCGGGAGCAAAGGCTGAGGTTTTCCGAAAGAACGGACTTTTCAAAGCACCCGCGGGTATCGGGAAAGCGTTTTTCAAGAAATACGCCGACAACCTTATCCTTTACAACAACTTCTCCGAGGTCTGCGAGGGCTTTTATCTGGCGAGCTGCGAGGATTTTGACGAGAAGTGTGAAAATCCCGACAAGAACTATTTTGTAATTCCCGAGGGCGAGAAAAAGCCGCAGACAGCCGATTTTTCGGACGAGAGCTTTGCGGTGATTTTCCCGAAAAAGCGCAAGTCGGACGGGTTGATTTTGGTCGGCGGGTGCTTTCACTGCGGCGCGGAGAATATGCTGCAAACGGTTTCGCGGCGCTGGGCGGGAATTCCCATTCTCGCGGTAATCGGCGGTTTTCACTTTTCGGGGAGCAATCCGAAATCGCTCAACTGCACGGCGGATTACGTCACGCAAACCGCGCGGGCGCTCAAATACTCGGGCGCGGAGAAAATCTACGCCTGTCACTGCACGGGCTTCAAGGGTTTTGACATAATGGACGAAATTCTTGGCGACAGAATAATGTACCTCGGCGGGGGAGAAGCGCTGGAATTTTAGTTATTATGCATAACTATTCGGAGCAGTTTTTCGTTAAGGTACAAAAAAAATAAAGTGAGGAATTGAAATGAAACTTGGAATGGTCGGTTTGCCGAACGTCGGCAAAAGCACTTTGTTCAACGCGCTGACAAACGCGGGCGCGCAGTCTGCGAATTACCCGTTCTGCACGATTGAACCGAACGTGGGAATTGTAAGCGTTCCCGACGAGCGCTTGGACAAGCTCGCGGAAATGTATCACCCGGAAAAATTCACTCCGGCAACGCTGGAGTTTGTCGATATCGCGGGACTTGTAAAAGGCGCGTCAAAGGGCGAGGGACTCGGAAACAAGTTCCTGTCGAATATCCGCGAGGTGGACGCGATTGTACACGTTGTGCGCTGCTTTGAGGACGGAAATATCATTCACGTTGACGGTTCAATCGGCGCGGCGCGCGATATCGAAACGATAAATCTGGAGCTGATTTTCTCGGATTTGGAGATACTCGACCGCCGTATTGACCGCGCGAAAAAGGCAGTCAAGGGCGACAAATCCCTGCAAAAAGAGGTTGATTTCTTCGAAAGCCTGAAGGCGCACCTTGAAGAAGGCAAGTCAGCGAGAAGCTATGATTTCTCGGAGGAGGAGCGCGAGATGCTCCACGACACGCCGCTTTTGTCGAATAAACCGGTGATTTACGCGGCGAATTTGTCCGAGAGTGATTTCAAGAACGGCGTTGAAAATAACGCGCAGTATAAAGCAGTTCAGCAAATCGCAGCCGAGGAGCACGCCGAGGTTTTGCCGATTTGCGCGCAGATTGAGGCGGAGATTGCGGATATGCCCGACGAGGACAAGGAGCTGTTTCTCGCGGATATGAACCTTGAAAGCTCGGGTTTGGCGAGAATTATCAAGACGGGCTACCGCTTGCTGGGGCTGATTTCGTTCCTCACGGCGGGCACACCCGAGGTAAGAGCTTGGACGATTACGAAAGGCACGAAAGCGCCGCAGGCTGCGGGAAAAATCCACACGGACTTCGAGAAAGGCTTTATCCGCGCGGAAATTGTCGGCTTTGACGATTTGATGAGCTGCGGGTCGATGGCTGCCGCAAAGGAAAAAGGTCTTGTGCGGCTTGAGGGCAAGGATTATGTTATGCAGGACGGCGATGTGACGCTGTTCAGGTTCAATGTGTAAGGGGTAAACGGTGAATAAAATAATTCGCTGCAAAAACGCAAACAACAAGAAAATTGTAGTTCTTCTGATTTTGCAGGTGTTTTTCGGGGTTGCGCCGGTGCTGCTGCTGATATCGTTTGTGATGTTCAGAATGTACGACACAAAGCCGCTGGCGATTGTCATAATCGGGCTGATTTTCGCGTGCAACACGGCTTACATGTTTCTGGCGCGGCGGTATAATATCCTCAACAGCGGCAGGAGCGGCGAGAAAAATTTATACAAAGCGGTGAAAAAGCTCGAGGGGAACAACATAATTTTCGTCAACCTTCCCATTCGCTATAAACGCGGGCGCTCTGAGGTTGATATGCTGATAATCAGCCCGAAGGGTGTTTTGATAATCGAGGTCAAAAACCACTCGGGGACGATTTCGGGCAACTGGAAATCCGAGAAGTGGGTTCAGCACAAATTCTACCGCAACGGGAAGAGCACCTCAGCCGAGATGGACAACCCCATCAAGCAAATGCGCCGCCAGCGCGACATTGTGAAGAGCATTTTCAATGCGGCGGGCGAGGACGTTTGGGTGGACACGATTTTGTACTTCTCGAACCCGAATGTGCGCTTGAAGCTGAATTTACGCGAAAACGACTATGTGTGCCTCGGCACAAAGGAGCTGATGCGCTGCCTTGGCGAGTACAACAGCGGAAAGTCGCTTTCAAAGGCGCAGATGGAAAAATATGCTAACATTCTCGATGACGCGAGAGCAAATATTTGACAATAGTTTGCCCATAAAATAACATTTTTTCCCTTTACATTTTGTTAAATTATCGGGTTATTTTTCAACATTTTCCACGTTAAAAGCTGTTTAAAGCGCGTGGAAAACCCGAAAATTTCAAACTTTTCACCATTGTTTTCAACAATTTTTTTGGAAAAGTCAAGCTTTTGGCATTAAAAACAGGCTTTTTCGGTTGAAAATTCTGTTGATAATGTGAAAACAATACCCAAAAAGGTGAACTGAATATTTCGCGGAAATTGAGTTATAGAGAACTTGTTTTCGTCCAAAAAATATCGCCCCTAGTATCTTCTAGGGGCGATATTCGTTAGCGGTGAGAAAATTTATTGCGTGTTTGCAAGGCTGGGAGTTTGGTTTTTGAGGATTTCCTCAAACTGCTCACAGCACATCGGCTTGTAGTAGAAGAAGCCCTGAATCATATCGCAGCCGAGCTCCTTGAGGAAGTCAACCTGCGTTTGGGTTTCGACGCCCTCGGAAACGGTTTCGAGGTTAAGGCTCTTCGCGAGCGTGACAACCGAGGTGATAACCTTGCGGTTTTTCTCGGTGAGGTCGTTTTTGAGGAAGAACCCGCCGTCGATTTTCAGCGTGTCGAACGGCAGCATTGTTATCAAATTCAAGCTCGAGTAGCCCGAGCCGAAATCGTCCACGGAAATGCGATAGCCGCGCTCCTTGAACCAAGTCACCGTTTCAATCAGCTTTTCGATGTGGTCGGTGAGCAGGCTCTCGGTGATTTCAAGCTCGATGTACTTGTGAGGAACACCGATGCTGTCAATCAGCGCGTTCAGCTTCTCGCAGAACGTATCATCGCCGAGGTGGTGACGGCTGACGTTGAGTGAAATCAGCGGCACATCGATGCCAATCCTCAGCCAGCGTCTGATATCGGCGATTGAACGGCGGTAAACCGCGAAATCCATATCGGTGATGAAGCCGTTTTCCTCGAAAATCGGCACGAACTTTGACGGTGAAATAACCTCGCCGTCCGGTCTAATCCAACGCGCAAGCGCTTCCGCTCCGACAACCTTTCCGGTTTCGATGCTGATTTTCGGCTGATAGAACACCTGGAACTCGTTGTTTTCGAGCGCCGTGAACATATTTGCTTCGATATAGCGGCGTTCCTTGATTTTCTCGCGGAGCGCCTCGTCGAAGAACGCGATGAGATTTTCGTGATAATAAGCGCGGTCGCGGATTGTTTTCTGCGCACTGATTGCGCGGTCAACGCCGCCCATAACGCCGACGGTGTCGCTGTCCATATCGTAAGCGCCCGCAACCAAATAAATCGTAAGCCTCAGCTTTCGCAGAACTTGTTTTTGAATGTTCTGCATAATGAGCGTGAGCCTATCGGTGAACTCCTCGGCGCTGTCGTTTGTGAGCAGCATAAAGAACCGCGAACCCTCGGAGCGGCACAAAAGCTCGCCCGCGCTGACCGATTCCTTTAAAATCTCGGAAACGGCGATGAGGATTGAGTTTCCTGTTTCGTAGCCTTTTTCCTCGTTTAAACGGCGGAAATCGGCGATATTGATGACGGTGACGAAGCGGTGAACTCCCTTTTCCTCGGACGTAACCCGCAGTGCTTCCGCGGAAAAGACGTTAAAGGTCATAAGTCCCGTCAAGGTATCGGACATATTGACTTTTCCGAGGCAGTCGGTGATATCGGTTGAGCTTATGTGATAGCGCGGCTCACCGTTTGTGTTGGTATCGATAGAAGCGGCTATATCAAGCCAGCGGCGCTCTTCGGGAACGTACTGCGCGGAGGACGCGAAAAGCTCACCCTTATCGAGCTTTTTCACGGGGCAGTTATCGCAGGGCTTGTCGCGCCCGTAGATTTTCTTGTAACAGATATCGCCCGGCTCCAAACCGTAGTGCTCGTGAGCGGCGTCCTGAACCAGCTCAACCCTGTATTCGCCCGGCACAATTGAGAAGCCCTCGATTCGGTGGTCGTTGATAATCGTGCGCTGAAGGCGCTTTGACGCCAATTCGTTTGTGTTGTTTCGGTACTCGCCGTACATTTTGGTGAGCGCGTTTTCGAGTGCGTCGATAATCTGAATATCCTGCGCGTTCAGCTCAAAGCTGCTGTTGAAGATAACCGCGAAGAACTCGCAGACAAGTCCCTCGTACTTGATTGCGCGGCACTCGGCGCAGATTGCTCCGTTCACCAGCGCAACACCGTTGATTTTCTCGCCGCCGCTGTGAATGCGCAGCTTGGGCTTGTTGAACAAAAGCGATTTCATATCGCTTTCCGAGAGGTCGATTTTGAGCATCGGACAGGATTCAAGCGGATTTCCGGTTGCGTTGTAGGTGAGGTTGCGGAAGAATCTGCCGTTATCGTCGCTGTACACGAAGATATTTGAAGCGCCGAGAAGCTCGCCTGCCGTCTTGAACGCTTCTTTCATATAGAGCATTCTGTCCTTCTCGCTTTTGCTGCAAAACGCCTGCAAAACGAGCGCGTAGACCTTTGAAGAGCCGCTCACGTTGCTGTACAAATCGGGCGCGGAGCTAACCTCCGAGAGGTGCTGATAAGCGCTCATAGACATCGCGGGCGAGTAGCTCATATAGCACCTGCCGCCGCTTCTGCGCGCCTCGCCGAGAGCGGACATTGCCTCAGCGTAAACGTCCTCGAGAAGCCGCGCGTTCTTGAAAGTGGACAAGCCGACGCTGACGGTGCAGGTGTTTCCGTCGAAGATATAGTTTTTGACGCTAACTATTACACGCTTTGCGAGGTTGTCCAAGAACGACTGTTCCTCAAAAGTCGAGAATATCAAAAATTCACCGTCGCGAACTCTTGCGATAAAGCAGTCGCGCTCGCAGACGCTTATACCCAAAAGGATTTTGGCAACGGTTTTCTGGAGATAATCCGTATACTCCGAGCCGGATTTTGCCAAAATACCGCGAAAATCGTCGATACCAACTGCAAGCAGTCCTGCGCTTGAATAGCGGTTTGCGCCCTTGCGTTTTTCCTCGATAAGCTCGCGGAAAGCGTTGAGGTTGTACGCCTCGGTGAGCGTGTCGAGCTTTTCGGAGCGCTGTTCTGCGGCGGATTCCTCGCCGGTGATATCAAGCACTCTGCCGATATATTTTATTGGCAGCCCGTTTTCATCGCGAACCAGTTTTCCCTCAAATTTTATGCGAACGGTATCGCTTTCCTCGTTAACCACGCGAATTTCGCAGGAAACCTTGTCCTCGCCGTGTTCCATCGCGGAGCAGAAGCTGCTGAACCCGGGCAAGTCCTCCGAGAAAACGCCGCCGTTGCTGATGACGGTATCTCTGAAATGAGAAATAGGGTCGTTTGTGCCGTTGATTTTGCCGAACAGGGGTTTGTACTGAAAGAACAAATCGTCGGCAATGTGATATTCCCAAAGACCGAAGCGGGAATACTCCGAAAGAATGGAGGTTTTGACTTTTTCCTCCGAAAGGGCGCGCTTCAGGCGCTCGATTTCGAGTTCTTTATCTTCGGACATAAATATCACCTCCCAAATTCAGCTGACGCAATTTCAGCCTTAATTCTGTTTTTCCCACATTTCGTCAAATTCTCTGAGCTTCATCGGCTTCGAGAAGTAGTAGCCCTGAACCATATTGCAGTCGATTTCCTTTAAGAAATCGATTTGGTCCTGCGTTTCGACGCCCTCGGAAATTACGTTCATTTCGAGGTTTTTCGCCATATCGACAACCGATGAGATAACGGCGCGTCCCTTTTTGGAGTTGACGGTTCCGTTGAAGAACTCGCGGTCGATTTTGAGCACGTCCGCAGGGATATCCTTGAGCAAATTCAGCGAGGAGTAGCCCGAACCGAAGTCGTCAATCGACAGCTTAAAGCCAATTTCGTGGAGCTTTTGCATAATTGCAATCATACGGTCTGCGTCCTCTGTGAAAACGCTCTCGGTAAGCTCCAGCTCGATGTATTCATAAGGAATTTCGTATTTATCGACAATTTCGCGCAGCCGCCAGATATAGTCATCGTCGTTTATGTGCAGGCGCGACTGGTTGACGGAGATAACGATGGGCTTTTTGCCGTTGTCAATCCAGCGGCGGAGCATTTTGCAGACCTCTTCGAGAATGAAGAAATCCAGCTCCACGACAAACCCGTTTTTCTCGGCAAGCGGGATAAAGTCGCCGGGGCAGACGAACCCAAACTCCTTGCTGTTCCAGCGGATAAGCGCCTCTGCGCCGACAATCTCGCGGGAATTTGTGCCGTATTTCGGCTGAAGGTAGCACTCAAACTCGCGGTTTTCGAGAGCCTGCGGCATTGCGTTTTCAAAGTCCTTCTCACGCAGTGAAATCTCGCGGATTTTCCCATCGTAGAAAGCAACATCGCTGTTGTGCTTGTTTTTGATGGACTTTTTCGCGAGCTTGCAGCGGTCAACAGCCATCGTGAAATCAACCGCGTCGTATTTACCGCGGCACTGTCCCAAGCGGCAGACGCCCGCGCTGAAATTCACGGGATATTTTATAAAGAAAGAATTGCGTCGGTCAAACTCCGTGAAAATCTCGTGCAGACGGGTTTCAATCTCGTTATCGGGCGCGTTTTTGATGAGGCAGGCAAAGTTGTCCTCGGAAATGCGCGCGAAAAGCTCCTCCTTATCGAGGCAGTCACAGAGCGTTTTGTGGACACGCGCAAGGATACGGTCGCCCTCATCGTAGCCAAGACGGTCGTTTATGTACTTGAACTTGTCGATGTCAAGCACCACCATCGCCAGCTTTTCGGGCGGGATTTTCTTGACAGTTTTCTCGCAGTCACGGAAAAACCTGTTTTTGGTTTTTCCGCCGGTGAGTTGATCGGTGTCGCGGAAACGGCGGTTCTTTATCGTGAAAATTATGATAATTCCAATCAGAAGAACCGCGAAAACTCCTCCCGCAGCAATCCAGATATATGCGCTTTCGGCGGAAAACAACGCGAAAACCGCGCCCTCCGACGATAATACCAAATTCATTATATATAATCCTCCCGAGACCGAGGTCAACGCCTAATATTTCCGTACGATTGCTTGCTCGCGTAAATCGCACGAAAAAATTATGCGGTGTTGCCCTAGTAAGTCATCATACTACATAATACAATTATACCAAATTATGTAAACGGTTTCAAGCCCTTTTTAGCTTTTTTTCAAATTTCCGCGTTATTTCGCGAAAAATTTGTTAGTATTTCACAATAGTTAAGCTAGATAATTGTCACAAGTTGCTATTTAATTTTTCACATTAACTTGACAAAAAGCAACAAATGTGGTAAAATAAGTTGGAGTTTAGACTCAATTAGACTCTAATATATAATAATGAGGTATAAAAAATGAAGTGGTATGAAAACGCGGTGTTTTATCACATTTATCCCATCGGTTACTTTGGCTGTCCCCGTGTAAACGACACTGCAAGCGAGCCTACGCACAAGCTGCTGAAGCTCATCGACGACATTCCCCATATCAAGGAGCTGGGCTGCAACGCGATTTACTTCGGACCTGTTTTCGAGAGCGTTGCGCACGGCTATGACACAATCGATTACCGGACAATCGACCGCCGCCTTGGCACAAACGATGATTTCAAAAAGGTCTGCGCGGTGCTGCACGAGAACGGAATAAAGGTTGTCCTGGACGGCGTTTTCAATCACGTCGGGCGTGATTTCTGGGCGTTCAAGGACGTTCGCGAGCACAAATTTTCGAGTGCAAAGAAGGACTGGTTTCACCTCCGCGACGGAAACAGCTGCTACAATGACGGATTTTACTACGAGGGCTGGGAGGGGCACTACGAGCTGGTTAAACTCAACCTCTACAACCCCGATGTAAAGGGCTATCTCAAGGACACGATTACGTTCTGGAAGAATGAGTTCGGCATTGACGGACTGCGCCTTGACGTTGCGTATTGCCTTGACGAGAACTTCCTCAAGGAGCTTCACGGACACTGCAAGTGGCTTTCCGAGGACTTTTTCCTGCTCGGCGAAACGCTTCACGGCGACTACAACCGCTGGGCGAACGACCAGATGCTGGACAGCGTGACGAACTACGAGTGCTACAAGGGGCTTTTTTCGAGCTTTAACGATATGAATATGTTTGAAATCGCGCACTCGATTAACCGTCAGTTTGGCTCGGAGAACTGGTGCATTTACCGCGGCAAGCACCTCTACACCTTTGTCGATAACCACGATGTAACGCGCGTTGCTTCTATCCTGAAAGTCAAGGAGCATCTGCCGCTGATATACACGCTGATGTTTATGATGCCAGGCATTCCGTCCGTTTACTACGGAAGCGAGTTCGGAATTGAGGGTGACAAGCGCGGCGGCGGTGATGACGTGCTGCGTCCCGAGTTCAATCTCGAGAAGATGAAAAACGAAGGCTTGCGCGATTTGACGGGACTTATCGGTGCGCTTGCGGATATTGAGAAAAATCACCCTGCGGCGGCGATGGGCGACTACAAGCAGGTTCAGCTCACTAACAGACAGTACGCGTTTTCGCGCTCTGCGGACGGCGAAACGCTTGTTACCGTGATAAACGCGGACAGCGCGCCTTTCACGTTCAACCTCAATATGGGCGGCGAAGCGGAAAATCTTCTCACGGGCGAAAAAGTGCAGCTCGGCGGACTTACGCTCGAGGGATATTCTTCGATGGTGCTGAAGGTTTAATTCGGTTCAATTTTGGGGATATCGCACGGATTGCGTCTACAACGCGGCGAGAGCGGGCGGGAAAATCACGAGCGCGCAATCCTCGATGAAAAAAACGCCGCGCAAAGCCGCTCGGCACGGCACTTGGCGATACCGAAAAAGCAGTGTTTTCGGCGCGCGCTTTAGTTCGGCAAATCTCGGGTGAAATTACGCGTGAATTTGCCCGAAAATCCCCGAAAATTGCCCGAAAACGCGGCGATTTTGGGTTTGCGAATTAGCTTGAAAAATTTGCGAAAAAACGGTGCTTTTCGGCGCACACTTTAGTACAACAAATCACGGGTGAAATTCCGCGCGAATTTGCGCGAATAGCTGCGAATTTTCCCCAAAAAAGCGCGAAAACGCGGTGGTTTTTGGCTTGCGATTTAGCTTGATAAATCGGTGAAAATTGCCCTAAACCGCAGTTTTTAGCGCGATTATTACATCGGAGGTGATTATCTTGCCCGACAACGTTGACATTTGGCTTTGGCTCACGATGGTGATGAAGCCAAACAACCCGCGCCTCGGGAAAATCCTCGCGGAGTGCGGCTTTAACGCGGCGAAGGCGGGCGTGGTAATCCGCGATGGGCGCGAACCTTCGCTTACTGCCGGCGAGATATCCCGCGCAAAGGCGATAAGGCTCGGCACGGTTCGGGAATTCGCGGCGTTTTGCGGGAAAAGCGGAGTTTCGATAATCTCCTACGAGAGCGAAAATTATCCCGAGCAGCTCCGCAAAATCGAAAACCCGCCCGCCGTTTTGTTTGTTTTGGGCAGCGCGGAGGGGCTTAACAGCGCGCCGCTGCTCACCGTTGTGGGAACGCGGAATGTGTCGGATTACGGCGCGGCGGTCACGGATTATCTGGTGAAGCCGCTGGCTAAAGCGGGCGCGGTTATCGTGAGCGGAATGGCTCTCGGAACGGACAGGGCGGCTCACAACGCTTGTCTTGACGTTGGCGGGAGAACGCTTGCGTTTCCGGGGTGCGGGGTGCTCGAAACGCACCCTTCGGAGAACACCGAGCTGAAAACGAAAATCCTCGAAAACGGCGGCGCGGTCATCAGCGAGCTTTTGCCCAATGAAAGGGCTTCGTCGTGGTATTTCAAGCGGCGCGACGCGGTTATGGCGGGCGTTTCACACGCGACGCTGGTTATCGAGGCGGGCGAGAAAAGCGGGAGCCTTGTCACGGCTGAGTGCGCGAAAAATCAGGGGAAAACAGTTTTTGCGGTGCCGCCTCGCGATATAATCTCGGGGAGTTTCTCGGGAAACGCTGCGCTTATCCGCTCGGGAGCGGTTTCGGTGTTCGATTTTTCGGATATCGCGAGTGTACTTGAAAACAAGAGCAAAAGCGCGGATTTTGCCGAAAAGCTGAGAAATTCCGTGAATTTTGCTGCCGATAAAAAGGAGCGCGAAAAAATCTCCGAGCAGCCGGCAGCTTCAAAAAAATCCTCCAAAAGGCGAAAAAACGCGAAAATTCCCGAGGAGCAAAATGCTGCGGAAAATGTCGAGGCTCAAAGTGCCGCGAAAGTGCTTGATGAAAGTACGCTCTCCGATATGAGCGACACCGAAAAGCTCATTGCGCGGGCGCTTGCGGAAAGCCCCGACACCACGGAAAGCGTTATGGAGAAGCTCGGTTTGGACTACGGCGCGGCAATCGAGGCGCTTCTCTCGCTTGAAATCAGCGGTTTTCTCGTTCGCGGGAACGATGGGGTTTATCGCGTGAAATAGCTGTTGGCTAGGGTTCGCGGCGGCGATTGCCCGAAAGTTAGCAGCGCGGGTTATTCAAGACAACGCGCGGCTTCCCGAGGAGCAATATCGCGCGAAAATTTCCGGCAAAACCGCTCTCTCCGAGCTAAGCGACACCGAAAAAGTTGCCGCGCGGGCGCTTGCGGGAACGACTGAATTTATACTGTTAAATAATGTTGTCAAAAATGTACAAATATCGACGTGAATTTTCTATAAATTAACACTTGATTTTTTCTGAAAATATGTTAAAATAATTATGTGATAGTGTGAAGTCACGAAAATATGTTAGGAGGTATTTTATTATGGCATATCAGATTTCCGATGATTGCATCGCTTGCGGCGCTTGCGCAGACGGCTGCCCCGTAAACGCTATTTCCGAGGGCGACGGCAAGTATGTTATCGACGCAGACGCTTGTGTTGACTGCGGCGCGTGCGAAGGCACCTGCCCTGTTGGCGCTCCCAAGCAGGCGTAATTCATCGAGGCTACATAAATAATCCCCGTTTGGTTTTTCCGAGCGGGGATTTTATTTTTCCTGTTGCAATTTTTGCGGAAATGTTGTATAATATATAATGTGATAGTAGGGCAAGTCTGTTGAAAAAGGGGCAGATGTCGTGAAACGGTGCTTCGGCCGGCTTTGACCGCCGTGATATTGTTGACAGCACATTTCGCTTTATCGACAGACTGAAGATAAGCTTGAAAAGGGTGAATAACTTATGAAACTGATTTTCGCGATTATCAACAACGACGACAGCCATTCCGTTCAGCAGGCGCTCACCAAAAGCGGCTTCCAGACCACAAAGCTCTCCTCAACAGGCGGCTTTCTGATGGCGGGAAACACAACTTTTATGGTTTGCGCGGACGATGAAAAGGTTGACGACGCAATCGAGGTTATCAAGGAACATTCTCATAAAAGAAAGCAGTTCGTGCCGAATTCCTCCGCTTATATCAACAGCAGCTTCACGGGCATTCCCGTTGAAGTCACGGTCGGCGGAGCAACCGTTTTTGTCACGAATATCGAGAAATTTGAAAAGCTATGACAACGCTTTACGGTAAGGACGAGCTCAAGGAAACCCTGGACGAAACCGCGCGCAAGGGCAGACTTTCCCACGCGATTATGTTCTCGGGAAGAAAAGGCTCGGGGAAAAAGGTTTTGGCGCGGTATACGGCGCGGCTTTTCCTGTGCGAAAACCACGCCTGCGGGAATTGCCCGACCTGTCGAAATATCGATATGGGCGCGCACCCCGATGTGATTTTCGTCAAGGAAACGCTCGGCGGAAAATACTCGATGGAGCCGCTCAAGGAGATTATCCGCGGGACTGTCGTAAAGCCCAACAACGGCGACCTCAAAATCTACGTTTTCGAGGACTGCGACACGATGATTTCCCAGCACCAAAACGCGCTGCTGAAGCTCATCGAGGAGCCGCCCGCGCATCTGCGGTTTATTTTCACCTGCGAGAACACAAATCTCGTGCCGATAACGGTGATGTCGAGGGTAACGCTTTACGAGGTGCCGGACACCGATTTGGAGAGCTGCGTGCGCTGTCTTGTCGACGAGGGCGCGGACAAAAAGCGTGCCGAGGAGCTTGCCGACATTTTCTCGGGAAATATCGGGGAGTGCAAAGCGGTGCTTTCCGATAGCGACGGCGAAACGCGCATTATCGAAACCGCGAAAAAAGCTGCGGCAGCGGCTGCGGTCAAGGACGGCTTCGGGACAGCCGCAGCGCTTTCCGAGGCAAAGGATAGAGCCGAGCTTTCGGCGGTTTTCGGTTATTTCACGAGAATTTTCCGCGACGCGCTTGCCGTGAAAACAGGCGCGGAAGCTGAGTTTTTCGACAAGAAAACCGCGAAAAAGGCTGCCGAAAACTACACCGAGGAAGAGCTTCTCGCGGTACTTGACGCTGCGTTTGAGATTTCCGCAAACGAGATTTATAACTTGAACGCTGCCCTCACTGCGGCTTATTTCACGACGGTTTTCGCGAGATAGAAAGGAAAATAATGGATAAAGATTTGGATTATTACACGGAGAAAATTTCTCCGAAAAAGGGAAAAGATAACGCGCCGAAGAGCAAAAGCGCGGGCGAAGCTCCCGACAAAAACGCGCTTCCCGAAAAAACAGCCGCTCCTGCTGCCGACAGCGACGGAATGACGGAAATTATCGGCGTGCGGTTCAAGGACGTGGGCAAGGTTTATTATTTCTCGCCCTGCGGGATTTCGTTCAGGCACGGCGATAAGGTTATCGTGGAAACAGCACGCGGCGTGGAGTGCGGGGATATTGTCCTTGCGAACAGGAAGATTTCGGAGAAATCGCTGGTTTCGCCGCTGAAAAAGGTGCTTCGGAAAGCGGACGAGAACGACATTCTCCAGGCGCAGAAAAACCGCGAAAAAGAAAAGGAGATTATGAAAACCTTTTCGGAGAAAATCCGCCGCCACAATCTCGATATGAAGCCGATTGACGTGGACTGCACGTTTGACGGAACGAAAATTCTGTTTTATTTCACGTCCGAGGGAAGAGTGGATTTCCGCGATTTGGTCAAGGATTTGGCTTCGATTTACCGCACGCGAATTGAGCTGCGGCAAATCGGCGTGAGAGATGAAGCGAAAATGCTCGGAGGCTTGGGAATTTGCGGAAGACCGTTCTGCTGCTCAAGCTTTCTCGGCGAGTTCCAGCCCGTTTCCATCAAGATGGCGAAGGAGCAGTCGCTTTCGCTTAATCCGACAAAAATCTCGGGCACCTGCGGCAGACTTATGTGCTGCTTGAAATACGAGCAGAACTGCTACGAGGACTTCCTCAAAACCACGCCGAAGGTTGGCGCATTTGTCGATACCGCAGAGGGACGCGGCGTTGTCCAGGACGCAAACCTGCTCACGGGTATGCTCACGATAAAGCTCGACAAAAAGCCCGATGTGCCTTTTATCGTCAACAAGGAAGAGGTCAAGGTTATCAAGGACGCGCAGATTAAGCTCAACCGCGATGAAATAAAGGCTCTCAAAAACCTTGAGGATAAGTAATTCTTTGGCTTGACTAAATAATAACACAAGCGAAACTGCAAAAAACTGCACACTTTCCGCAAAACCGGGAATTTGTTTTCTTTTGGCTTAACAAAGCGGTTTCTCCGCAGAAACAGTGGCTTAATTGA
>SFLN01000107.1 GCA_004554555.1 [Eubacterium] saphenum
AGTACTCATAACTCCACAAATCGTTTCCTTTATATTCGAATGTGCCATTGAAATTATGAATCGAATCTTCATCGGTATATAAAGCCGATTCAGCTCCTTGCGCCCACATTACTCCGGAAACTCCATCGGGACATTCTTTCAGAATATCTTCCTTTGAAATATCATTGCCCGCAAATGTTTTGTATGAGCCGTCCTTGTTTAGCACAAAAGCGTGTGTGTTTGCCTTTGACTTATCTATATATATTTTGAAAATCCTTACATTCGGGTTTTCATCATCGCGAACTGAAAGCTGCTTGTCATCGGTCATGGTTATTTTCACATCCTTGACTTTTACGGCAATGCTTTCTCCCTCGGGGAAACTCCAAGACTGCTCTTCCGGTGTGCTTTGGGAAACCGTGTTCAAAATGCTCTCATCTGTTTCATCACGAGCGCTGTCCGCAGCACCCGACAAGTTCTCGGACGCGACAATCGGGTTTTTGCCCGCGTTCTTCAGCACAAGCGGCACCGCAACCGCTGCCGCCGCGCAAATTCCCGCCAAAGCAATCACAAACGGCGCTTTGTGCGACTTTTCCTCGCGGATAACTCTCGGTTTTTCCTCGGAAATGCTGCTGCTTTTTTCTGACGTTTTTTCAAATGCTTCAATAGCTCTGTTGCTTATCTCATCGCTGATTAAGCCCATAGATTCCGAAATTCTGTTGATTTTCATACTTCAATACCCTCCTTAATAAGATAATCCCGAAGTTTTTTTCGCGTTCTGAACAACATCGAATTAACCTTGTCCTCGCTGAATGAAAAGCGCTCGGCAATTTCCTTCTGCGTGTAAAAATACACATATTTCAGCACAAAAACATCGCAGACTATCGGGCGCTGTTTCTTCAAAAATGCGTCAATTGCGCGACCGATATCGTTGTTGTCGGCAGACGCGCTTATTCGATTATCGGGCAGAATTTCTTCCAGCTCGGTAAGCGATACGGCAAGCTCCGACGAGCGTTTTTGGCAATTGTTGTACTGCACGCGCTTCAAAGCGAGATTTCGCGTTATCTTGCACACATATCCCCGCAAGCTTTTCGGCTCTGCCGGCGGGATTGTGTCCCAAAGCCGCAAAAATGCGTCGTTCACGCACTCCTCGCTGTCCTCCGCGCTGTCGAGAATTCTCTTCGCAACGCTCATACAAAGCCTGCCGTACTTGCGCTCGGTTTCGGAAATCGCCGCCTCGTTTCTGTCAAAGAACAACCCGATTATTTCCCCGTCGTTCATCAAATTACCTCCTAAGTTTTTCCGAAAAGCTTTTCTACACTATAAGATACCTTTTTTGGAGTATTTTCTTTCTTTTTTTAAAAATTTTTCTTCGGTAAAATTAAAATCATTCGCAAAAAATCCCGCCGATTTCTCAACCGAACGGGATTTCCTTTTGCAATTATTTTCGATAATCAAGAGCGAAATTCTCGAACACCGCCGTGTTCTCGTCAACCGAATACAGCCCGAGTACAACTCCCGTAAATCCGCCCGAAACCTCGCTTGAGAGGTATTTTGAGTGGCCGCTGCCGAGGAGAGTTTCGCCGAGATAGAAATTGTAGGTGAGGTTGTCCGCCGTTATCCGAAGCCGCGCGTTTCCCGTGGGTAACGACAAGGACGCTTCTTTGTGCTTTATGCCGCCGATGTTCAGCTTCAGTACCGCTTCAAAACCGCTCCCCTTTTTGGTTACGGCGATGTCATAATGCTCGTCCTCGTTCATATAAACCGTCACTCCCGCTTCGCCGTTATCAACCGTTACGTTCACCGAAAGCTCAAAGCAAAACTCCCGCTGCCGCAAGCCGATAAACGTCGGAGAAGCCGCTTCTTCAAGCGAAACGTCCGTGCCGTGAAGCACCGCCTTGTTCTCCGAAAGCTCGTAATTCCCGAAATTCGGGTGACGGAGATAACACCAATCGATGTCCCAAGCGGTGTTTTCAAAGGTGTAGTGCGATTTGAAATCCTGCTTGAAATCGCCGTCAATTTCGTAGCTTTCGGCGCAGGTTCCGTCTGTGCCCGCGGTGAACCAGCCGTTCTCATCAAACTGCACGGGAACAAGGAAAACCTCGCGCCCGAGATTGTGATACGGCTGCCACAAATGTATCTGCCGAAAACCAAGACAAGCGATGTGCCAGCCGCCGTTATAGTCCTCCACAAGGTCGCCGTGACCGATGCCCTGAATGATAAACGGAGCTTTGCTGCGGTTGGTTAAAACGGGATTTTTCGGGTAGCTTTCAAATGTTCCCCAAATGGATTTTGAGCGCGCGTAGGTTATCGTGTGACCGTACTCCGTGCCGCCCTCGGCAGCCATAAGATAGTAATAATCACCGATTTTGTACAAGTGCGGACTTTCAAGAAAACGCCCGCCCGTGCCTTGCCAAATGCACCTGCTAAGCGACAGCTTCTCGCCCGTTTCAATGTCAATCTCGCACTGCACAATCCCGCCGACGCCGTTGTCATCGCTGCCGTTGCTCATAAAATAAGCGCGCCCGTCCTCGAAGAAAAGCGACGGGTCAATTCCGTCCTGCTTCACCGTTATCGGCTCGGACCACTCGCCGTAGATGTCGTCGGTTGTGACGTAGAAATTTTCGTGAGTTGTGTTGTTGGTTGTGGTCATATAGAAATGCCCGTTGTTAAAGCGGATTGTCGGTGCAAACACGCCGCCCGAGCTTTCCACGCCGTCCAGCATAACCTGACTTTTCCGCGTGAGGACGTGTCCTATCTGCTTCCAGTTCACCAAATCATCGCTCTCAAACAGCGGCACGCCCGGGAAATACTGAAACGAGCTGCACACCATATAATATTTTCCGTTCGCTCTGCAAACGCTCGGGTCGGGGTAAAAGCCGCTTATTATCGGGTTTGTGTACTCCATTGCAAAATCTCCTTAATTGTCAAAATTTCAAAATCGCGTTAATGTAATTATACCACAAATACCCGCCGATTGCAATACAAAAAACAAAGCCCTCGGATTTTCTCCGAAGGCTTCGCTTTTATGTGGATTAAGCTTAGAAGATTGCGATAACCGCGCCCTTGTAGGTGTCCTCGATGTACTTCTTTACCTTGTCGGTCTTGAGCGCGTTGATGAGAGCCTGAGTCTTGTCGGAATTCTCCTCGCCCTTCTTAACGGCGATGATATTCGCGTAGGTCTGCGCCGCCGAGCCCGAAGCGTCCTCAACCGCAAGCGCGTCCTTTGCGTTAAGTCCCGCCGCGAGCGCGTAGTTTCCGTTGATTACCGCAAGCGAGCCCTTGTCGCTGTTGTTGAACTGCGCGGCAACCGTATCAGCCTGTACGGCGGTAATCTTGTAGCCGTGGTCGTCTACGATATCAAGCGTTGTTACGCCGTCAACCGCATTTGCGCCCTCGGGAAGCGTGATAAGTCCCTCCTGCGCGAGAAGAAGCAGCGCACGGGTTTCATTGCTGTCGTCGGCGGGGATTACGATGCTTGCGCCCGCAGCAACGTTCTTCACGCTGTCAACGCCGTTTCCGTAAAGTCCGAACGGCTCGTAGTGAATGAGCGCAGCGGAAACAAGGTCGGTGTCGTTGGACTTGTTGTAGCTGTTGAGGTAAGGCGTGTGCTGGAAATAGTTCGCGTCAAGCTCGCCGTCCGCAAGCGCCTTGTTCGGCAAAACATAATCGTCGTAAATCGTAATCTGAAGGTCATAGCCCTGCTCGGCAAGGTCGTTCTTGACAAACTCAAGAATTTCGCCGTGCGGTGTGGACGTAGCGCCAACCTTAATCACGGTCTTTTCGGTTGTGGAAGTGCTCTCGGATTGAGTCGAAGAGCTGCTTGAAGAATTTGAAGCGCTGTTGCAGCCCGTAAGTGCAAGGGCAGAAAGCGCAGCCGCAAGGAATGCAGAAGTCAAAGATTTGAATTTCATAATAAGTTTCTCCTTTAATTTCAATTGTTTTTGTTTTTGATTACTTTCGGTTCGTTTAACAGAAGCGGTTTTGCATTCGTCCGAACCTGTAATTCTCTCTCAAGAGCTGTTCGAGTATGTAAAGCATATCTCGCCCTCCTTGTTTTATTTAATGCGCTTGTCGGTTTTTCTTGCAATGAGCATTCCGACTTCCTGGATAATCTGCACGATTATCACCGTGAGCAAAACGCATATCCAGATAACGTTGTCGTTGAAGCGCTGATAGCCGAAGTTTATCGCAATCATTCCGAGACCGCCGCCGCCGATTGTTCCTGCCATCGCTGAGTAGCCGAGAATTGTCACCAGCGAGATAACCGAGCCGACCAAAAGTGACGGCTTTGCCTCGGGTATCAGCACTTTGAACACGATTTTGATTGAGGACGTGCCCATCGCCTGCGCTGCCTCGATAACGCCGCTGTCCACCTCTTTAATCGAGCTTTCCACCATTCGCGCTACATAAGGCACTGCCGCGATTATCAGCGTGACAATCATCGCTTTGTTTCCGAGAGCCGTTCCCACGACAAACTTTGCCACGGGAAGTACCGCAATCATCAAAATCACAAACGGTATACTGCGGAAAATGTTGACGATAAAGCCGATAATCTTGTTCAGCCACGGTATCGGGCGTATCCCGCCTTTGTCCGTCACGCTTAACAAAATTCCCAGCGGAAGTCCGAAAAGATATGCAAAAAACGCAGAAATGAAGGTCAGATAAATGGTTTCCCACACGCCGAGCTGCAAAATTCCCTTGTCGATAAGCTGCGAAAGCAGGTCGTTCATTTGTCATCGTCCTTTCGTTAAATTTCCGTAAAGCTAATCTCGTTTGCGTTCAGATAAGCGCAAATTCTCTCGGCGCTCTTCTCGTCATCGGGCAGCCCGAGCAAAATCTGCCCGTAAGCCTTGCCGTCGATGTCCTTGGTATCGGCGTGGAGTATATTCACGGGAATTCCGCACTCCAGCACCAGATTTGCGATAACCGGCTTGAACGAGTTTTCGCCGTTGAACACAATTCTGATTTTCTTGCCGCCCGTAATCTCGTCAACCGCCTTCGCTTCGGGAAGAACCAGCTTTTTGGCAATCGCGGACTTTGGTGCTGCGAATACATCGCGGACGTTTCCGATTTCCGCAACGGTGCTTTGGTCGAGAACCGCAACCCTGTCGCAGATTTTGTCGATAACCTTCATCTCGTGCGTTATCACGACAATCGTGACGCCGAGCGTTTTGTTGATTTTGCGCATAAGCTCGAGAATTGAGCTTGTGGTATCGGGGTCGAGCGCGCTTGTTGCCTCGTCGCAGAGCAGGTAGCTTGTTTTTGCCGCAAGCGCCCGCGCAATCGCAACACGCTGCTTCTGACCGCCCGAAAGCTGCGAGGGATACGCTTTTGCCTTGTCGGAAAGCCCCACCAGCTCCAGCAGCTCCTCGGCTCTTTTCAAAGCGTCAGCCTTTTTCACGCCCGCTATTTCAAGCGGATAACAGATATTTTTGATAACGTTTCGCTGCGACAGAAGGTTGAAGCCTTGAAATATCATTCCGATATTCTGGCGCGTTTTCAGGAGCTCCTTTTTGGAAAGCTCGCCGAGGTTCTGTCCGTCTATGATAACCTGCCCGGAGGTTGGTCTTTCAAGAAAATTTATACATCGTATAAGCGTGCTTTTGCCTGCGCCCGAAAGACCGATTATTCCGAAAATTTCGCCATCGTTGATGGTGATGTTGATATCCTTGAGGGCGGTTACTCCGTTCGGGTAGGTCTTGCTGATATCTTTGAGTTCAATCACGTTTTTTCCTCCTGCAATAAAAAATGACAAGCACATCGCTGTACCTGTCAAAATCACTCGCTCGGAATAATCATCAACAGCGCACGGCTCGACTATTCAATTCGTTTCGCATCATACACATCATTGTCATACCGTCCGCTCCTTTCGTTTAACTTTTATGTTTGTATTATATCATAGTTTACCTATTTTGTCAATAGGCTTTGCCTCGTTTTACCGCACAATAAAGTTTCAACATTTTTTGAGCATTTTGTGTAATTTCACTGCAAATCGGCATTATTTTACAAATGTTTTACAGTTATGTGCTTTTGGATTTTACATAACGGTTTTATAATTAAATTAAGTAATAAATATTCGGGAGGAATTTTTATGAATTTGAACATCGGCCGCATGCCCCACGGGCCGCGGAACTCCATTGCCGACGTGTCAGGTGTCCGCGTCGGCCACTGCACCGTGGACGATGAACGGCACAAAACCGGCGTGACGGTGATTCTGCCCTGCGAGGACGACATTTTCCGCAGCAAAATGCCCGCGGCTTACCACGTTCTCAACGGCTTCGGGAAGACCGCCGGTCTGATGCAG
>SFLN01000012.1 GCA_004554555.1 [Eubacterium] saphenum
TTCTTGGATGAAATCAAAAGAACATCGAGGAAAATAGGTAATAGCCAAAGATGTTTCTTTTATTATTTCTTCAAGGCTTTGTTTGATATCGAAAGAAGAGAAGAATATTTACACCCGTTGAATGCTTTGGACAAGGCAAAACAAGATTATAATCGAGATTATTGATGAAATATCATTCTGACACCAGGGAATGGGAGTATGATTCGGAAGGTAAGAAAATTATATGGAAATCATTTTTCCCAGAATACCCCTTTGAACATTCAGAATATGGGATAGCTTTTTTTTATTCTCCATATTATGTTGCGGAAGATAACAATATCGAAGTCTGTACAAAAGATAGAAAAACTATAGGTTGGCTCATTACTTTATCTTATCTTCAAGAAACAGATGAAAGTCTAATTGCAGCACAAAAGCAATGGCTAAACAAATTTTCGCGAGTTGGCATTTGCCTTTTGACGCAATATATTGCTGAAAATGAATCTGATTTATTTCAAAATCAAGATGAATGTGACTTGTCTGAGATAGATTTACCTTCATGCCATATTTTTGTTTTTCGACGTACTTTAATAAATGATGCAGATTTGGATTTTTATATGTCCGAGTTCTATGACCAAGGGTTTTATCATATAAGGAAATTAAAAGATGCTTTTGAAGAATCTCTATATTACAAATCTAATTATAAAGATAACATCATAAAAAGTAATCCTAACTACAAACTTACATTGTCGAAAATTCTGCCGCCTTGCTGCCGCTTTTATCCAACCTGTTCCGAGTACGGTCTAATCGCCATTCGGAGGTTCGGCGCGGTCAAGGGCGGTTATTTGACGTTATGGAGAATTTTGCGGTGCAACCCGTACTGCAACTGCGGCTATGACCCCGTACCCGAGAGATTTTGCTTCCGTCCCGAAAAATACACCGTTTCAAATCCGCAATGGAACAGCTGGGAGGAACTCTTAGCTGCCGAAAATGCAAGAGCGGGAGATACCGCAAACAGCGCTCACAACGGCTGAATGCGGCTTAAATCCAAAATAGAAAGGTTCTGAAGGTTATCAATTTTTTATATAGTATTGTCGGCACGCCGCTTGGCTATGTGCTTTACGCGATTTACAACTTTATATGCAAGAACGTCGGAGTTGCTATTATCCTCTTCACGTTCATCATTAAAGCTGCGCTTCTCCCGATTTACATTAAACAGCAGAAAACAACGGCAAAATCCGCCGTGTTTGCTCCAAAAGTAAGGGAAATCCAGACAAAATACAAGAACAACCCCCAAAAACAACAGGACGAGCTTGCCAAGCTCCAGCAGCAGGGCTATAAGCCGACTGCGGGCTGCTTGCCGACGCTTTTGTCGTTTCTGATACTGTTCGGCGTCATCGACGTTGTTTACAAGCCCCTAACCCACATTATCCACACCAGCAGCGACCAGGTTTCCGCAATGGTTGAGGAATCGTACAACGTTGAGATGACCTCGCTTTTCATCAAGGAAATCAACCTCTCTGACGAAGAGGTTATGAAGCTCGATGAAAAGGGCCTCCAGAAGCACGAGGAAATTGTCCGCGACGCGAAGAAAATTCTCGCTTACTACAACGAGCACTGCCTCACCGACGGCAAAACCGCTGTCGATATCGCGGATTTCAAGGAAATATCTCTCGATAACGTTAAGGTTATGAACACGGCGATTAAGCGGATTATCTCCGATGAGTACGCGAAAGACGTCAACAACTCAATGCTCACAAACGCCGATATTTACAAGATAACCGACGCGGAAAAGAAAGAAATTGACGCAATTCAAGCGGTTGAGGACAAGGCGGCTTACCGCGCGGAGCACTGCTTCGGCGACGGCACGGTTGCGCTGTTCAACACCCTCACCAACCACTACGGCTACTACAAGGCAACCGGTATGGATACCGTTCCCTTCGTGGCTTCCGCGTCGCTCCAGCGTGAGCTTTACGCGCTTGAGTGCTACGGCAACTACAAAGAATTCTTCAGCGAGAGAGTTGTAAACGACAACCTCCGCGAGCAGATAAACGAGCTGAGCGAAAACCTCAACTTCCTCGGAATTCCTCTCGGACAGGTTCCTATGGAACACATGGGCTTCCCGATGATTCTCATTCCGATTTTGTCGTTCGTTCTCTCACTTTTGCAGACGTTTATCTCGATGCAGAATATGAAGAAGAGCAACCCCGAAGCCGGAAAACAAATGGGCTGTATGAACGTTATGATGTATATTATGCCGTTTGTATCGCTTTGGATTGCGTTCTCCGTACCCGCAGGCGCAGGCTTCTACTGGGCAATCAGCTATATTTTCGGTATTGCTCAGACGCTCATTCTCAACAAGCTCTACAACCCGCAGACGCTCAGAGAAAAGGCTTTGGCTGAATATGAGCTGAACAACAAGGTTGTTACGGTTGAAGCGGTTAAGGAAAAGGTTATCGATGAAGAAACAGGCGAGGTTCTCACCCAGAAGGAAATCAACCGCCGCAAGCTCGCCGAGGCAAGAAAAGCCGACGCTCTGAAATACGGCGAGGAATACAAGGACGACGATGACGACTAATCGCCGCCTGAAAGGGGAATAATATGGAGAAAGAATTCAGCGCAAAAACCATTGAAGAGGCAAAGGAGCTTGCCGCAAAGGAATTCGGCGTGAGCGCCGACGAAATAGAATTCGATATCCTCGAACAGCCCAGAAAAACGCTTTTCGGCGGGCTTAAGGGCGAGGCAAGAGTAAACGCGATTTACGAGCCCGCTGCCGAAGAACCGAAAAAGCGCATTTTCGAGGACGATGACGAGGACGAGGAAGCTGCTGAGGAGAGCGCTCCCGAGGCTTTGGACGACGAGAAATCCGACGACGAGGAAGAAGCTCTTCCCGAGGATTTCGACGTGAGCAAGAGCCTTAAGGTCAAGACCGCAATCGAGTATCTCACCGCAGTGCTCAAGGCGCTCGGTCTTGAAAAGTTCACGATAACTCCCGAAAAGCGCGGCGGAAACGTTGTGCTCGACATCAAGGGCGAAAAGCTCGGCGTTGTTATCGGAAAGCGCGGCGAAACTCTCGACAGCCTGCAATATCTGACAATTCTCGCAAGCAACCGCACGGAAGAGAGCTTTTGCAGAATTTCGCTCGACTGCAACGGTTACCGCGACAAGCGCCGCGAAACGCTTGACGCGCTCGCAAGAAAGACCTCGGCGAAGGTTATCAAGCAGGGCAGAAAGATTGCGCTTGAGCCGATGAACCCGTATGAGCGCAGAATTATTCACAGCTGCGTTGCCGAGATTGAGGGCGTTTCCAGCCGTTCGACAGGCTCGGAGCCGTTCAGAAAGGTCGTAATTTACGCCGACAAGCCTAAGTTCGACAACAACCGCAGACGCGGCGGCAACCACGGCAACGGTTCGGGAGCAAGAGGCTACCGCCGTTCCGAGGGCTTTTCAACCAGCTTTGAGCGCGAGTACAAGCGCAGCAGCTACTCCCCCGATGAAAACGCAAACGCGGGCGAGTTCTCAAAGGAAACGGTTGACACCGAGAAGAACGCTACGCTTTACGGAAAGATTGAACTCTAATTTACAGAAAGCCGCCTGAAATCGGGCGGCTTTTTTCCGACAACGCGGGGCGCGTTTGTGAGCAACAGGCGGCTTGATTGTGGTCAAAGCGGCACGGCTGCGGGAAACACGCAGCTTGGCTGTGAGCAACGAGTGGCTTTGTTGTGCGCGGTGACTTGGTTTAAATTCACAAAAAACGCGAAAACTTGTTGATGGAACTTCAATTGAAAGGAGCACCTATGATTGACGAAAGATTGAAAAAACAGCTTGAATTTCTGCTCGAAATCGACAAAATGAAGAGCCTTTACAGGCAGACCTACATTATCCACGATGAAACGCGCGGCGACTCGATGCGCGAGTTTGAGGGCGAGGAAGAGCACTACAAGCGGCGTGAAAACGACGCGGAGCACTCGTTTCACCTCGCGCTTTTTGCGATGACGCTCGCCGAGCACGCAAATGTGCCCGTGGACGTGCTGAAGGTGATGAAGATGGTGCTTATACACGATGTTGTGGAGATTGACGCGGGCGACACCTACTGCTATGATACCGAGGGGTACAAGTCCAAGCGCGAGCGCGAGGAAAAGGCTGCGGACAGGCTTTTCGGGCTGCTCCCCGACGACCAGCGCGATGAGTACCGCGCGCTTTGGGAGGAATTTGAGCGCGTTGATACCGATGAAGCGCGTTTCGCCGCAGCGCTTGACCGTATGCAGCCGATGCTGCTCAATTACAGCAAGGACGGCATAAGCTGGCGTGAACACGGAGTTTCGTTTGAGCAGGTTCACGCGAGAAATTCTCACATAAAAAACGGCTCCGATGAACTCTGGGAGTATATCGAGGAGATGCTTCGTGACGCGAAAGAAAAGGGCTGTTTCGCCGAATAATCGGTTAATTCCTCTTGAAAAATGTGTAATAATATGATATACTATTATAATAGAGAATTTTGTATTTTAATTTGAGGTGAATTATGCAATTAGTGGCAATTGTCGGACGGCCGAATGTCGGCAAGTCCACGCTTTTTAATAAGCTTGTCGGGAAACGGCTGTCGATTGTTGACGACACGCCGGGCGTTACCCGCGACAGAATTTACGGGAAGTGCGAGTGGCTCAACCGCGAGTTTACGCTCATCGACACCGGCGGTATCGAGCCGCGAACCGATGACACAATCTTAGCTCAGATGCGTGAGCAGGCAATGCTTGCCATTGACTCGGCGGACTGCATTATCTTCGTTACCGATATGACAACCGGCGTTACCGCAAACGACGCCGATGTCGCAGATATGCTGATGAAGAGCGGAAAGCCCGTTGTTCTCGCGGTCAACAAGGACGACAACATCGGCGCGCCGCCGCCCGAATTCTACGAGTTTTACAACCTCGGTCTCGGTGACCCGATTTCCGTTTCTGCGGTTCACGGTCACGGCACGGGCGATTTGCTTGAGGCAGTTTTCAAGAATTTGCCGCCCGAAGAACCCGAGGAATATGAAGAAAACGCGATAAAGGTTGCCGTTATCGGAAAGCCGAATGTCGGAAAATCCTCACTTGTGAACTATCTCACGGGCGAGGAGCGCTCGATTGTGTCCGATATCGCGGGAACAACGCGTGACGCTATCGACAGCGAGGTTATCCGCGGCGACGACAGGTATATTTTCATCGATACCGCGGGTATGCGCCGCAAGGCTAAGGTTACCGAGAACATCGAGCATTTCAGCGTCCTGCGCGCGCTTATGGCGGTTGACCGCGCGGACGTCTGTGTTGTGATGATAGACGCGACCGTCGGCTTCACGGAGCAGGACAGCAAGGTTGCGGGCTACGCGCACGACAAGGGAAAAGCGTGCGTTATCGCGGTGAACAAGTGGGACGCTGTGCCCGACAAAACGGACAAAACCATGAGCGAGTTCACGAAAAAGCTCGAAAACGACTTCTCGTTTATGAGCTACGCGCCGTTTGTCTTTATCTCGGCAAAAACGGGAGCGCGCGTTGAGAAGCTCTTCGACCTCATCAAAATCGTCCACGAGCAGCACAACCGCCGCATCTCCACGGGCGTCCTCAACGATATGCTCTCCTACGCAACCTCGCGCGTTCAGCCGCCCTCCGACAAGGGCAAGCGCCTGAAAGTCTACTATATGACTCAGGCTTCGACTGCGCCGCCAACCTTCGTTATCTTCTGCAACAGCAAGGAGCTTTTCCATTACAGCTACCAGCGCTACCTCGAAAACCAAATCCGCGAAACCTTCGGGCTTGACAAAACACCCATCAAAATCTCTATCCGCGAGCGCGGCGAATAACCCGAGGTAAGCTTCCTGCGGCTTCGAGCCTCCTGCAAGTACGAAGCTCGCTGCTCGGGCGGAACGCCCGTTTTTCGCGAAGCGAAAAACCAACAGCGCGCGTGCGCGCTGTTGCCCGCGCGAAGCGCGGGGGGCGTTCCGCCCACCGGGAGTTTTTGCATAGCCGGAGAGAGGCAGAAACCAAGGCTGCCGAAAGAGATGAAAATTAAGCAAGGAGATAAAATTTGAAGAAGTTATTGAGAGATTTCCGCGTATACAAGCTGAAAACGAACGCGGTGAAATTAGCGATACTGCTGGCGGCGATAGGCGCGGACATAGGGATTTGGTTCGGAATGTCGGCGAGCGCGTCGGTTGAAACGGTGAAGACGATGCTGAGTATGCAGTGGCTGTTTATCGCGGTGCTGATTGTGTGCGGATTTTTGTTTGTACACGGTGTGGTGACGCAGTTTGTTGTTGATGTAAATCGGCTCAGAGGTCACCTTGAAAACCTGCCGACAGACGACCGCGAGCAGCTTCTTGAAGAATACGCTGCTGCGGGTGATTCCGAGAACGGGAGATTTTTTCTGTCGAAATTTATGCTGTATTTCGGCTACGGCGGGGGAATTTTGCGGTACTCGATTATCGACAGAATTTCGATTTTCCAAAAAGGGTTGTGGATTGAGAGCGTGAGTCGCTCGGTGCTTTTGAGAACGGGCAAAAACGAGGACAAAGCCGCGCTGATGAATAAGCTGATTGAGCGGACAAACGAGCTGAGAGCGCAAAAGGAAATCGAAGATGAGTGAGATTAAGCGGGAGTATTTCAAGCTGTACCGAATGTCAACAATTTTTGAGTGGATTTGGGCAGCGGTTATTACAGCGGGACTTTTTCTGACCGCGAGAGGAAACGAAAACCTGCTTACGATTGCGATAGTGATAAGCAGCATCGTCGTTTTGTACGCGCTTGTCATCACGGTTCTGACGTTAACCGCGCCGGTTGTTTTTGAGCATAAGCTGCCCGAAAACGAGCAGCGCGAAATACAAAACGGTAAGTTCACGCAAATAGGCAAGCGCCGCTTTTACGAGCATTTCACGGTGTTCTTCGCGGGACGACAAATCAAGCTCGTGAAATACAACGAGATAAAAAGCCTTGAGCCAAAAGGAAACAAGCTGCGGATGGTTTTAGAGAACGAAAAAAAGGTTAATCTACCCGTTGAGCCGGAGGAAAATTCGGCAATGCTCGCCGCCGCTCTCAAAAGCAAAAACCCAGAAATTGCCGTGATTATAAACGGAAAAGTTGTCGAAAAAACAGAATATTTGGTTGGTTCAGAAAAAACTGAAGAAAAGGAAGAAACAAAATGATTTGGATTTGCTACGCGATTATGATTTTGGTGCCGTATCTTATGGGCGGCATAAACACGTCGATTATTGTCACGAAAATCACAACCGGCAAGGATATCCGCACAATGGGCAGCCACAACGCAGGTCTTACAAACACCCTGCGCTCCGTGGGTAAAAAAGCCGCGCTTGTCGTTCTCATAGGCGACGCGTCAAAAGCGGCAATCGGTGTGCTTTTGGTAAGGCTTGCGTTCTTCTACATAGGCGGCGTTGATACAACAAACCCGCTGCTCGGAATGAGCTGGGTTGAGGTGTTTGCGGTGTTTATGGCGATTGTCGGGCACTGCTTCCCCGTGTACTACGGCTTCAAGGGCGGAAAAGGCGTGCTTGCGGCAATCTCCGCGATTTTCGTTTTCGACTGGCGTATCGGTCTGATTTTAATCGGAGTTTTCGCCGTTGTTGTCGGGATAACACGCTACGTTTCGCTTGGAAGCTGCATTTGCTCGGCGGTATTTTTCGCGATAATGTTCTGCTTTGATTTCTTCATCGACCACGACGCCGCATTTATCGTGAACACAATTCTGAGCGCGTTCTGCGGCGGGCTGATAATTTTCAGACATCGCGAGAACATCAAGCGACTTGTCAACCATTGCGAGAAAAAGCTCGGCGAAAAGGCGAAATAATAGGATAATTATGGAAAATATCAGGCAGGCTGAACCACGCGACATTTCAAGACTTGCGGAAATCGAGGTTTTCAATAACCGGTTGAATTTCTACCCGATTTTCAAGGACGATTTCTACTCTTTCAGCATTCTTTCCGTACCCTCGCTTTCCGAGAATTACCTCAAAAACGAGAATCTTGTTCAGAACTCCTACGTTTACGATGACGGCGTTGTGAAAGGGTTTGTGAGGATTATTGACAGCGAAGTGGTGAAGCTGTATGTCGAGCCTTCGTTTCAAGGGCAGTCAATCGGCGAGAAGCTGCTGAATTACGCGGTTGAACGGCACAAGGTCACGTTCTTGTGGGCTTTGGAGAAAAATGTCCGCGCAATTCGTTTCTACGAGCGGCACGGCTTTCACGTTACCGATGAAAAGAAGCTTGAAGAGGATACAACGGAATTTCTTGTGAAGCTGAAACGCTGAAACCACACATCAATTGACAGCGAGGGAAATATGGCGGATTTTGACATTGCTATAATCGGCGGCGGTCCTGCCGGTGCAACTCTGGCACGGCTTCTCGACAAACGTTTTCGGGTGCTGCTGATTGACAAAAAAAGCGACGCTCCCGAGAGCTTTCACAAGCCTTGCGGCGGGCTTCTTTCACCCGACGCGCAGAAAGCGTTTGCGGAATTTGACCTCACGCTGCCGAAGGATATTCTTGTTGACCCGCAGATTTTCTCCGTCCGCACAATCGACCTCGGAAAACGCCTCGAACAGCACTATCAGCGGTTTTATATAAATCTCGACCGGCACAAATTTGATTTGTGGCTGAAAGGTCTTATTCCGCAGAATGTCGTTCAATTCAACGGAAAATGCCTGAAAATAACCGCAGACAACGGTTTTTCGCTTTTTTGCAAAACGGACAGCGAGGAGCACGTTTTTACGGCTGAAAAAATTGTCGGTGCGGATGGCGCAAACTCGATTGTGAGGCGGTTTCTTTATCCGAAAAAGAAAATCCGAAGCTATACCGCTATTCAGCAATGGTTTCCCGAGAGCAGCGCAAAGCCGTTTTACAGCTGCATTTTTGACCCCGAAACCAGCGACTGCTGCTCCTGGACAATTTCAAAGGACAACTTCCTGATTTACGGCGGAGCTTTTCCCGCAAAGGGCTGCCGCGAAGCGTTTGAACGGCAGAAAAAGCGGCTTGAGGATTACGGAATAAACTTTGGTGAACCGATAAAAACCGAAGCTTGCGTTGTTCTCCGTCCGAAATCTCCGCTCGATATCTGCGCGGGAAAAAACGGCGCGTTTCTTATCGGAGAGGCGGCAGGTCTTATCAGCCCAAGCTCGCTTGAGGGAATAAGCTTTGCCGTTAACAGCGCAAAGTATCTTGCCCAAGCGCTTAACGGTGAGCAAAACGCAAACAAGCGCTACTCGAAGAAGCTCCTCGGTTATCGAGTGAAAATTCTTATAAAACTGATGAAATGCCCGTTTATGTACGCTCCGATTTTGCGGAGAATGGTGATGAAAAGCGGACTTAAAAGTATAAAAATCTCAAAGGAAACGAATATAATAAAGTGAAAGAACGGAGGAAATTATGGCGAAAATTACGATTTTGGGCTGCGGCTACGGCACGGCTCTCGGTGTTCTTTATACAACCTACGGTCACGATGTGACAACCTGGACAAAATTCGAACAGGAGGCTGAACAGCTCAGAACGGAGCGCGAGCACAAAAAGCTGCTCCCCGGAGTAAAGCTCCCCGAGGCGCTCAAGGTTACGACAAATCCCGAGTGCGTTTCCGACGCAGATATTGTCGTAATCTGTATTCCGTCTGCGTTTTACCGCGACGCTGTTTGCGCTGTAAAGCCGTTCATCAACCCGAAAACCATCATCATCAACGCAAGCAAAGGTCTTGAAGAAGCAACGGGATTTCGGCTTTCCGAGGTTATCCGACAGGAGCTCCCGCACAGCAAAATCGGTGTTATCACGGGTCCCTGCCACGCGGAGGAAATCGCGCGGCTCGTTCCCACAACCGAGGTCTGCGCGTCGTATGACCCGGACGTTGCCTCGTACATTCAGCACACCCTCTCAAACGAGCGTTATCGTATCTATATTAATGACGATATTGTCGGCTGCGAGCTTGGCGGCGTGCTGAAAAACCCCATAGCGCTGGGCTGCGGTATCGCGCGCGGAATGGGACTTGGCGACAACACAATCGCCGCTCTCATCACCAGAGGAATGACCGAAATCACGCGCCTTGCCGTTGCGCTTGGGGCAAACTGGAAAACCTTTACGGGAATGGCGGGCTTCGGCGACCTTATCGTAACCTGCACCTCGCAGCACTCGCGAAACTACCGCGCAGGCTTCCTTATCGGCAAGGGCACACCCGCCGCAGATGCCGTTGCGCAAATCGGCACGGTTGAGGGCTATATCAACAGCCGAACAGCGCTCCGCCTTGCAAACGAGCATAATATCGAAGTACCGATTATCGAGCAGATTGTCAAAATCTGCTTTGAGGGCGCTGTACCAAACCACTCAATTGGCGCGCTTATGGGCAGAGCCGTCAAGAGCGAGCGCGAAACCTACTGGACGGACTGAGCCGCCTTTGTGCTATTCCCGCACGGCTTTGCGGTCCTATCTCGCTTTGCGAAGCCGGCGTTCCGCCCACGCACCGAGCGAGGTTTTCGCAGAGAGCCGGAAGAGCACAAACCTAAAGCCTGATTGAGATGAAAGTATGAACGGAGATGGACGGATAATCCGGCTTTGTGCTGCGCGTGTACGGCTTTGCGGTCCTATCCGGCTATGCAGAAACTCCGAGTGGGCGGAACGCCCCCCGCGCGAAGCGCGGGCTTCGGCGCTTCGCGCCGAAGGTTTTTCGCTTCGCGAAAAACGGGCGTTCCGCCCGAGCAGGGAGCACGCACTCGAAGAAAGCTGAAAGAGAACAAAGCAAAAGTCGGACTGAGAAGAAAGTATGAACGGAGATGGAGGAAATGCGCGAGAAGGCTCCCGCAACAATTAACGAGCAAATCAAGATTTTAAAGCAGCGCGGCTGTATTATCGATGACGAGAAAAAGGCGCGCGACACGCTGAAATACATCAACTACTACCGCCTGTCGAACTATTTCGAGCCGTTTTCCGTGAGCAAGCACAAGTACGAGGACGGGACAACGTTCGAGAAAATAATGCGCGTTTACGAGATGGACAGAAAGCTGAGAAGCGTGCTTCTGGCGGCGCTCGAGGAGGTTGAAATCGCGCTTCGTGCTGCAATTTCCAACTACCACGCGCTCAAATACGGCGCGCTCGGCTACCTCAACCCCTCCTGCTTCAACCTCTCCCACAATCACGCGAGCTTTCTCGGCAGGATAAACCACCTCATCGAGTCCAACGAGGACAGACAGTTCGTTAAGCACTATAACGCGAAATACGGCGGCAAATTCCCGCTTTGGGTTATGATGGAGCTGTTTTCGTTCGGGTCGCTTGCGTTTTTCTACAAGGATATGAAAAATCCGGACAAAAAAGAGCTTGCCGATGAGTACTACAACTGCTCATCGTCTGAACTGGACAACTGGATTTTCTGCTTAAACGAGCTGAGAAACAGCTGCGCGCATTACTGCCGCCTGTATGGGACAACTTTCCCCGTTGAACCGAAAACGCCCGATGGTTTCCCCGAAACGCTTGAACCAAACGTTTTCGGGTACATTATCGTGCTGAAACAGCTCTTCCACGGTCACGCAAACTGGAACGAGCGCGTTGTAAAGCCGATTTCAAGAATGCTGAAGAAAAACGCCGATGACATAAGGCTGTCGGATTTGGGTTTCCCGGAGGGCTGGGAAAAGCTGATTGCGTTCACGGATTGCTGAAATGGGGGCTTTTTATGTCCGATTATTTCAAGAAGTTTATCGACACCAGCGGAAAAAGCCTTGATGAAATCAAGAAAATTGCCGAAAAAATGGCGAAGCGAACCGCCAAAACTGCCGTGAAAGCAGTTCTCGACGAGGCAGAAAAAACCGTTCAGCGCGAAATTCGGCGAAAAATCCAAGAGGTTGTAAACGAGGCGAAAACGATTGCCGAGAACAACGAAAATTCTCCAAAATCCGAGAAAATTCCCGAGCGGAGAGCTGCCGAGAAGAGCGCTCCCGTGAAGCCGCCGACGCTTACTCCCGATGAAATCGCCTATCCGCACGAGAGCCTGCCCGACAACCTCACCGTGCGCGAAACTCAGCTGGTCGAGAAAATCGGCGAGATGCGAAAGCTGCGTGAGATAACCTACAACGGCTATATCGTGCAGCGCTGCGCGGAGGTCACGTTCGTTCTGCAGGGCGATTTTATGGCGGACGTCACCGATGACTTCACCAGAAACGCTTTCTGCGGTATGCCGACGCCGATGTACGCGGCAATGTCCATCTCGCAGCTGCGCACCTACTTCACCTGGCGTACCGACGCGCGCCGCGGGATTTACCGTCAAACCGACAAGCCCTACGTCCTTTTGTACGCGTATGAGCTGCTGAACAAAATCGGCGTGCTGTCCTCCGAGGACGCTTTCGGGAAGCTCCTTGACTTGTGGCACGGCTGTACGTTCGCGAAATATCTCGATGAGCTGATGCCGCGCTGGTTAAAGGATTTCTGCGCGTTCAACGATATCTCAAACGCGTTCCCCGATATAAACAGCCTGCTTAAAACCCCAAAAAAAACC
The DNA here is from genome assembly GCA_004554555.1 of [Eubacterium] saphenum. Classification (GTDB taxonomy): domain Bacteria; phylum Bacillota; class Clostridia; order Oscillospirales; family Ruminococcaceae; genus CAG-115. The sequence continues at coordinate 12,484 of SFLN01000012.1, forward strand.
GCCGAGGAGCTCGCCTGCGAGGAGTTTTTCGACAGGAATTTTCGGGACAAGCTGGATTTTCTCGCGGACAACTCCGCCTACGATATCCGAAAAAGCAGCTTTTTCTCCGATGGAACAAAGCCGCTTTTGAACGGCGCAGCGGATCTTGTTCTAAAGGCGCTCGACCGATATTTCACGGAGCGGGACATTGATTTCGGCACGCTTTTTGGCGGGCAGCTCAAAAAGGATTACGCGTGGAAGCCGTTTGAGGGCGCGCTCGTGAACCTTGACCGCGCGGACGGATTTCACGCGGTGAAAATCAGCGCGACCGAGCGGTACTGCATAAGGCGCGGCGAGCCGGTCCGCGAGTGCTTCTCGTTCACGCCGCAGCGCGGGTTTATCGGGTACGTTCTGAAAAGTATCGAGGCGCGGCTTCGCGTGAACACGGGCTTTAAGCGGAAAATCGTGCCGAATGAAAATATGCTCGAAAATGATTTCAAAAACCGCGAGAAGCTGCTGAATGCCGTCAAGGACGAGGATTTTTCACGGACAATTCAAAGCGCTGTCGATGAATTTTGCCGAAAAAACGGAATTTTCCCGCAAAAAAAATCCCCGAAAAAGTCCGAGGATTTTGTGCAGTACGCCAAAAAAGATATCTCCATCGACATCTCAAAATTGCAGGAAATCCGCGAGAAATCCGAGGAAACCGCGAAAAAGCTTATCGTTGAGGAAGCGCCCGACGAGGATTACCTCGAGCAGCTCTCAGAGAGGATTTCCGATGAGGAGTTTGACGAGAAAATCTCCGAGTTTGCGAGTTTTTCAGAGGATTTGTCAAGCGATTTGCCCGTTGAACAGCCCGACAGTTTGCACAACGAACTATTCGAGAATTTTCCCGAGGATTTGCCCGAGGAGTGGCGCGGTTTTTTCAAGAGTTTATCAAAAGACCAGCGCGAAATTCTCGCCGAAATGTGTGACGGGAAAAACGCCGACGCGATTTGCCGTGAGAAGGGTTTGCTCCCCGAAACCGTTTTTGAGGAGATAAACAACAAAGCGATGGATTTCGTGCTCGATATCGTCATCGAAAACGGCGAAATAATTCCCGATTATCTCGAAAATATCAAAAAAGCAGCTCGGTAAACCGCCGAGCTGCTCGTTTATTCCGTTAGTCCAACAGGCTCTCAACCTTTGATACAAGCCCCTCAACGCGGTCGTTGATGTCGGCAACCTTGCTCATCGAGTTGTTGATGTCGTTGCCCTTGTCGAGAGTTGTGGTGATGTTGTCGCTTACGCGCGTCATCATCCGGCGGATTTCGTCCATCTTCTCGGTGACCGTTTTCAAAATCGTGTTCACCGTGTTGATGTCGCCGAAAACAAGCTGGTTGCTCTCCTCAGCCTCGGTAACCGCCGTCTGCGAGTGTCCCGCGAGATTTCCGACCTCGTGCGCGACAACCGCAAAGCCTTTGCCCGCCTCGCCTGCGCGCGCCGCTTCAATACTCGCGTTAATCGACAAGATGTTGATTTTACGCGCAATTTCGCTTACATTCTGAGTGGTTTCCGAGAAGCCCGCAACACTCTCGTTTATCGACTGAATTGCGTCGTTGATGTTGTCGTTCAGCTTCAAAAGCTCACCGAGAATGTCCGAAAGCCCCGAAATCTGGTCAAAGTTCGTGGAATTAAGCTCGGAGATATGTCCCGCGGCGGTCTTGACCTCGCCGATGTTCTCGGTGAGATTTGCAACAACCTGTTTCAACTCCACCGTAACCTCGGCAATCGATTTGTTCTCTTCTTCAATGTGGCGGCGGTGATTATCGGCTTGGAGCTGCATATACTGCCTGCACGAGGATATATCCGAAACGCCCTTCAGAATCGCGGTCGCCATCTCGCGGCAAGTCGCAAAGCCGCACGAGTGGCAGTTGTAGTTGCGCTCGGTGTCGGTGTGCTTGCCCATTTTCGTGAGCATTTCGTCAATCTGCTCGTCTGTAACGCTGATTTCGGTTATATCGTCGGGCTTGTACTGCCGCACAAAATCCTCGATTTTCAACATCTTATCGAACTGCAAAAACTGCTTGTCGCGGTGTTTTCTGTCGAATTTAACGCGCTTGGTGCGGTTGTACTTCTCGATACCGTTCATAATGCCGCTCATTCGGTAAATCGACATCTGCTTGCCGATAGCGGGACCGCTTCCGCAGCCCTTGTCGCAGGAAAGCACGTCAAAAACATCGGGCAAATCGCGCTCGCCAACCTTTGAGTACAGCGAGAGGTTTTTGTAAACCGAGTCCGTGCCCTCGGAGGTGATGACGTTGAGGTGAGGATTTTCCAGCTCCAGGCAAGCTTTCAGCCCACCCGGTCTGGGATAAATCGCGCCCATCTGTCCGCCCGCGCCCGCAAACTCGAAATTCGAGCGCGTTTTCATCAGCTTGTCAAAATCCACGCCGTTTCGCTTCAAAAGCTCACCCAAGCGCTCAAAGGTGACGTTGTAGTCGATAATTCCCGTTTCGATGAACTCATCGCGCTTTGCGATGCACGGTGAAAAGGCAACAATTTTCGCGGTTTCGCCGAGGTATTTTTTAAGGTAAATCGCGGTGCAGAGCATCGGCGACTGAACAGGGGAGAGGTGCTTCAGCGACTCTTGACAGAATTTTCTTATGTAGTTGACAATCGCGGGGCAGGGCTGAGAAATCAGCTTTTCGCCGGGGTGCTTTTCGAGGTAACAGATATGCGCCCAAGTGCAGATATCCGCGCCAAAAGACACGTCGTAAATCTTATCAACGCCGTTTTTCTGTATGTACTCGAGCACGCCTCTCCAGCAGCCGTCAAACGAAACCTTTATGGCGGGCGCGCAAATTCCGACAATCTTCACGCCTTTTTTCAAGTCCTCCCAGAAACGCTCGGTGTCATCGGCATAGGTGCGCGATTTGTGGCTGCAAACCTTTACGCACGCGCCGCAGCTTATACACTTGTCGGGGTTTATGTTGAAGATGGTTTTACCGTTTTCATCGTGTTCAACGGTGTTTGCTTCAACCGAAGGGCAAACTCGCACGCAGTTGTTGCACGAAACGCACTTTGCAGGGTTGAAAATGATCATTTTGATTTCTCCTTTAAATGCCGTTTGTCAAAATTTTCAAAATGCTAAAACACGGCAGGAAAGAGCTTATTCCCTCTTTCCCGCCGTAGAACTTCTTTATTTTGCGTAATCAACCGTTCTGCTCTCGCGGATAAGATTAACCTTAATCTGTCCGGGATAATCCATCTCGGCTTCAATTCTCTTGGCAATATCTCTTGCCAAAACCTTCATATCGTCATCGTTAATCTGCTCGGGCTTAACCATAATGCGAACCTCGCGTCCCGCTTGAATAGCGAACGACTTCTCAACGCCGCTGTAAGAATTGCAGATTTCCTCCAGCTTTTCAAGGCGCTTGATGTAGTTCTCGTAGTTCTCGGAGCGCGCCGCAGGTCTTGCCGCGCTGATTGCGTCCGCTGCCTGAACCAAGCACGCAATAACCGTTCTGCACTCAACGTCGCCGTGGTGAGCTTCGATTGCGTGGATAACCTCGGGGCTTTCCTTGTACTTCTTGCAGACATCAACGCCGATTTGAACGTGCGAGCCCTCAATCTCGTGGTCGAGCGCCTTTCCGATATCGTGGAGCAGTCCCGCTCTTCTCGCAAGAGCCGCGTCAACGCCAAGCTCGCTTGCCATAATTCCCGCGAGGTGAGCAACCTCAATCGAGTGGTTGAGAACGTTCTGTCTGAACGAAGTTCTGTACTTCAAGCGACCGATAAGGCGAACCAGCTCGTGGTTAAGACCGTTAACGTTGGTTTCGAGAACGGCTCTCTGTCCCTCCTGCTTGATGCGGAGTTCAACCTCCTTGCGCGCCTTGTCAACGGTTTCTTCAATTCTCGCCGGGTGAATTCTGCCGTCCTGAATAAGACGCTCGAGAGCAATTCTCGCGATTTCTCTTCTGACTTGGTCGAAGCAGGACAGCGTAATCGCCTCGGGAGTATCGTCGATAATCAAATCAACGCCCGTGAGCGTTTCAAGCGCTCTGATATTTCTTCCCTCGCGTCCGATGATACGTCCCTTCATCTCGTCGTTCGGAATGGCAACAACCGAAACCGCCGACTCGGAAACCGTATCCGCGGCGAGTCTTGAAATCGCAAGGGATATGTACTCCCTCGCCTTTTCATCGCACTCGTCCTTGAGCTTCTGCTCGTAAGCCGAGATTTTGAGAGCTTTTTCGTGGTTCAGCTCGGTGTCGAGCATATCAAGCAGGTGTTCCTTCGCCTGCTCCACGGTAAAGCCCGAAATCTTCTCGAGAATATCCATCTGGCTTGCCTTGAGCTGTTCAGCCTCGGCAATTTTCTCATCGGCTTTCTTGTGTTTCTGATGGAGCTGTTCTTCGAGCTTCTCCATCTTGTCCGTTTTCTTGTCGAGGTTTTCTTCCTTCTGAGCAATTCTGCGCTCCGAACGTGAAACCTCGCCTCTGCGCTCTTTCAGCTCTTTCTCGGTGTCAGCCTTGAGCCTGTTGATTTCCTTTTCGGCGTCGGTTCTGAGCGCGTAAATCTCGTCCTTTGCCTCAACGAGCGCGGTCTTTTTCATAGCTTCCGCTTTCTCGCCTGCCTCCTGGATAATCCTCGCGGACTCCTTTTCGGCGGACTCGAACTGCGCTTCGGCGGTTTTGATGCGGTGCTTTATGCCCTGCTTGAAGCAGATAAAGCCGCTCGCGACCGCGCCGACAACCAATGCCGCCAAGCTAATAAGCAAAGCGACAAAAAGTTCGACTTGCATTGTCGTTTTCCCCTCCTCAATTTAATGGGCAAAAAATGCCCTTGAATTTCGGCGGAAAAATATACAATTGTTGGAAAATGCGGCTTGTGCCAAAATCAAAAGGCACAAAACCTCCCCGCAGGCAAAACACACACATTAAGCCCGCAGAAATCTTTGATTTAATTCAAGCCGCTCCGAATACCTCCCGATGAAACTATTCTTATCTTTTTTTATTATTTTGGGAAAGACGCAGAAATATATCGGGAAAATTTGTTGAAATTGACCAACAAATCCACTGAAAAGTCTTTCCCCTAAAGCGGACAAAACCGCGAAAAAGGATAGAAATGTAGTTTAAAGGATTTCTCCGTAAATCGTACATTCAGCCGCCACAACGTTATATAAAACCATTACGTTATTAACGTCAGAGGCAATTTTTTCGGTTCCTGTCAACCAAGACCGTTTCCAAAAAAACAACCTATATATATTTTACTACAAATTAACACGAATGTCAAGGGCGATATAGTGCAAAATGCATTTATTTTGAAAATATTTTTACAATTTTCTGAGTAAAACCAATAGAACTAATAAAAAATGTCTGAAATTTCCGTTAAAAATGCCGAATTTTTTTAAAAGCTCTTGCAAAAATCAAAAACGAATGCTATAATGAAAATGTATAAATATCTTTAGAGATGGGAAGTTGATTGCGATGACTTACAAAGAGAGTTTTATCAAATTTATGACGGAGAGCGGCGTGCTGACTTTCGGCAATTTCACGCTGAAAAGCGGCAGACAGGCGCCTTATTTCATAAACTGCGGAAACTATAAGACCGGCGCGCAGCTCGCAAAGCTCGGCGAGTATTACGCTGAGTGCATAAACGAGCACGGCTTGAAGCCCGATGTGCTTTTTGGTCCGGCTTATAAGGGAATTCCGCTGTCGGTTGCGGCTTGCTGCGCGCTGTACAACAAGTTCGGTATGGACGTGAACTACTGCTTTGACCGCAAAGAGGTCAAGGACCACGGCGAGGGCGGTATGTTCGTCGGAAAAAATCTCGCGGACGGCGACAAGGTTGTCATAATTGAGGACGTTATGACCTCGGGAAAGGCTCTGCGCGAGGTTCTGCCCAAGCTCACGGGCGCCGCGAAAATCAACATCGAGGGTATGATTATCACCGTTGACCGTATGGAAAAGTCGCTCGACTCCGATAAATCCGCGGTTTCGGCGGCTTTCGACGAGTTCGGCGTGAAGGTTTACTCGATTGTCAACATCAACGACATCATCGAGGCGCTCGAAAACGGAATTATTCCCGGAAAGGAATACGTTCCCGCAATGAAGGAATACCGCGAGAAATACGGCGCGGTTTAACCATAGATTTCACATAAATTTCGGTTTTTTCGCAAGGGGGAGTGATTTTTATGACGATAGGTTATCAGGCAAGAATGCAGTTTAACGCGGCTAAGCTGATGACGAATTACGGCTCGGAACTTAACAATCTGTATAATTCTTATACAACCACGGGTAAGTTTAACGTAAACTCGATTAAGAAAACCGGCTCGACGGACGCGCTCAACAAGCTGCTCGACAGCAGCGCCCTCAAAAACAAGAGCGATGAGTTCCGCACGCAGTTTTCCAACCTGTACAAGAGCATATACAACATAAAAGACGACTCCGAAAGCTCGGATATTGTTTCCCCGCAGGCGGTCAAGACCGCTTCCGCGAATGTCGGCGGCTCGGCTGAGGCTATCAGAAGCTATGCCGATAAGTTCAAGTACGGCAAATCCGAGGATTTCAACATCGACGAATACAAGTCCTATGCGCAGAATTTTGTCGATAACTACAACTCGTTCATCGATAAAATCGGCAACTCTGACAACACAACCGTGCTGAAAAAGGGTGTTCTCGCGGTCAACAACGCAAAGGTTTACTCAAACGCGCTCAACCGTGCGGGAATTACGCTCGGCTCGGACAACAAGCTCACCTTGCAGGACGATTTGTCAAAGGTTGATATGATTGACGTGAAGTCAACGTTCGGTAAAGGCGGGTTCTCCGATACCGTTATCCGCAGAGCGCGCGAAATCAACGAAGCGTCCGGCGGTATGGGCATTTTCACCACGCAGACCGTAGGAAAGCCCTCAGAGAGCGGAAGTTCCTCGTCAACCGAAGCAAGCGGCTCTCTCAAGGAGCTTACCTCGGCTGTTAAAGAAGCGGCAACCGCTGTCAAAAGCTACTCCACATCGCTCGGCTCGGAGGAAAAGGCTTTCAGTCCCGTTGATTATACCGATACCGCGACAAGCTTTATCGAAAAGTACAACAAGCTGCTCGATGAAACGGACAATTCCGACAAGCTCTCGGTTCAGTACAAGGGCAACGCGCTCAAGAGCGTGACAAATTCCTACAAGTACGCGCTGAAGCGGGCGGGTATCGAAATCGGCAAGGACGGCAGACTTTCGCTGTCGGAGCAGGCTGCCGAGAAGCTCACCGCGAACGATTTGAGCTATGCGTTCAACGGGAGTTATATTGATAAGGTTAACCAGAAAGCCGAGCAGATAAGCTCGCTTGCAACCAGCGCAAGCGCGATGGGTTACACGGCAAACAGCACCGCGGCTTACGCTTATAACAGCGGCGCGCTTTACAGCGTTTACGCATAATCTCGCATACTTAAAACTCACACGCGAAGCGAAAAAAGTCTTTTTGGAAGTCTTGAAACCTTTTTCTTCAGAAAAAGTTTTCTGGTCGCCGAAGGCACTCGCGACGAAGTCGCGCTACTGAAAGCGAAGCCGTCAAATCATAAAAATAGACGATTTCTCAAACTAATGGTTTACAAACCGACTTATAATCCGGCAAGCAACCATTGCCAAATTTTTTCGCGAACGCGAAAAAATTCGCAAACCCCATTCCGCTCATTCAGAATAATGAAAAAACCGCTCCCGAAAAACCTCGGGAGCGGTTATTTGTTTTCGGAAATTACTTATTCCCGCCGAAAAGTCCGCCGAGTTTACTTGCGATGCCGTCAAAATTGATTTTCGATTTAACGGTTTCGACAACATTGTTGATAACATCATCGGGCAAGTCCACGCCGATTACGTCCTCAACCGCCTTTACAGGCTCGTTCTTGAACTTATCGGAAAAACCCGGGTCGCTCTTGACCTTGTTTACAACCTCGTCAACTTTAGCTTTAATATCCATTTTGAAATCCTCCTTATATTGATAAGCAAACGCTTATTTTCCTTATTCCAGCGCCTCGCAAACCGCTTCGGTGAGGTAATCCTGCCCCGCGCCGCGTATGTTCATCAGCAGAAAACGCTCGTTGTCAAAACTGCGTTCAAGCGGCTTTCCCGTGAGATTTATGTACGCGACAAAAACCGACTCCTCCGCCGCAAGCTTGTTTGCGCGAAGAATTATGTCCTCGGTGAGCGCCGCCGTGACTATCACCAAAACCGACTCCCCGCCGACGTTTTTGTCCATCAGCGAAGAAAATCCGCCCAGCTCGGATTTTGGGGAAATCACCGACATAAGCTCAAAAAAGCTCACAAATTCGGACTGATTTGTCACTCGGCAGGAGCACTCCGCCGTTTGCCCGAAATCAACGTCCGTGAAAATGTTCTCGTCAAGAAACGTTTTCGCGAAGGCAATCGCGGTTTCGATTATCGTATCGGCGCAAAGAAGCGGGTCGCGTTCCCGTGAGCAGCAGCCGAAATCGCATAAAATCAACGCTTTCCTGTCGAAAACGCTGTCAAACTGCTTCAACATCAGGTCGCCCTGCTTCGCGGTCAATTTCCAGTGGACAAGCTGCACGCTTTCGCCCGGAATATAGTCGCGGACGTGCGAAAAATCTTCCTTGTTGTCGGTCGCGCTCTGCCGTTTGGCGATGAAATTCTCGCTCTCGCAAAAGCACGAAACGTCCGGAACGTTTAGCTTTCTCGGCACGAAAACCGCGTTTACAACCGATTTTCCCTTTTTCGTCACGCGGATTATCCGAAGCGGGTCAACAACCGAAATCTTCTTCACCGAAAAGCAATATTTCCCGCGGTACCTGTTCATACAGTTCATCGCGAGCTTTGCTTTCCCAAACGGCGGGAGCGTGACGTAAATCTTCTTCTCGGCGGCAAGTCCCGTGTCCTCGTCAGGCAGGTCGCAGACAAGCTCCATCGGCACGCACGGCAGTATAAAGCGGTTTTTCACGTTTAAGACAAGCTCAAAATGTGTTCCCTTTTCGGCGAGAATATCGCTTTTTGAGAACTCCGCTTTCACGAGCTTCATCAGAACAAACGTCGTCAGCCACGCGAAAAGCGGGTAAATCAAAACCGCCGCGAGAATTACCGCGGAGATGTTCTCCTTGTAAACCATCGAAAACGCAAGGCAAGCCAGCACCGCTAAGCCGTATAAAATCCTGTTTCTCGCCATATCAGTTTCGTTTAATCGGGGGAGTTACCGTTGAAACAACGTTCTCCAAAACCTGCCGAACCGTTGTTTTGTTTAAGCGTGTTTCGCGCTTCAGCACAATTCTGTGCTCAAAAACGGGAATAAGCAATCTCACGATATCCTCGGGGATAACGTAATCTCTCCCGCGAAGATACGCGAAAGCCTTGCTTGCCTGCATTATCGCGACAGACGCGCGCGGGCTTACTCCGAGAGCTACGGCGGGGTGATTTCGCGTTGCTGCGGCAAGATTTGCCACATATTTGCACAAGCTCTCCGCGAACATAACGCTTCCCGCTTCTTCAATGCACTCCTCAAGCTGCTCCGCGGTCATCACGTTTCGCACGTTATCGACAGGATTTTCGTCCTGCCTGTCCATAAGTATCTGAACCTCCTGCTCAACCGTCGGATAACCCATACTGATTTTCATCATAAAACGGTCAAGCTGCGCCTCGGGAAGCGGGAATGTACCGACATATTCGCCGGAGTTCTGCGTTGCGATAACCATAAACGGGCTCGGCAAATGATGCACCGTTCCGTCAACCGTAACGCGCTTTTCCTCCATTGCTTCAAGCAGCGCGGACTGCGTTTTCGGGGAAGTACGGTTTATTTCGTCCGCGAGGAAAATGTTCGTCATAACAAGCCCCGAGCGGTATTCAAAGCGGTTTTCTTCTTTGTTGTACATCGTAAAGCCCGTGATGTCCGAAGCCATAACGTCCGGCGTGAACTGCGCGCGGCGGAAAGAAAGCCCCGTTGCCTTTCCGAGAGCCATCGCAAGCGTTGTCTTACCAACGCCCGGCACGTCCTCGATAAGAACGTGACCTCTCGCCAAAAGCCCCGTAAGTACGATAAAAAGCGCTTCGTCCTTGCCTCGGATAACCTTCGATATCTCCGAGCCAAGCTCCGACAAAAGCTCTTGATTTTCCGGATTAATAGACATTTTTTTACCCCTTTTAAGTAAATTTATGCTGGAATTAAAGCTGAGTTAAATATACACTTTTATTTTAACATATTTCTTGTACAAAATCAACAGCTTTTCCAAAAAACTTGAAAAAAGGGTTGAAATTTGATTTCAGATGTGTTATAATAACAGTCGGCTTTTCAATAGTGACGTCCTTTTGAAAACCCAAGCAGGTCTGGCGAGAAATCGTCAGATGCTAGGAAACGTCACATCGGCTAGGCTTTGTGCCTGCCGATGTGGCGTTGACGACGCAGATGGCGGTTTATCGTCAGACCGGAAATTTCATACAATGTTGTTCTTGATAACCATTGTAAAAAAACAAGGAGCTTTTTTTATGCAAAAAAACGAAATTTTCAACACCAAAAACCTCGTTCGGCTTGCCCTCGTTGCGGCAGCCTACGCGGTAATGACGGTACTCATTGAACCGCTTGCCTACGGCCCCATTCAGTTCCGCTTCTCGGAGGCGCTCGTTCTGCTTGCGTTCTATCGCAAGGATTACAGCATCGCGCTTATCCTCGGCTGCTTTATCGCAAACCTCTTCAGCCCGTTCGGCCTTTATGACATCATCTTCGGCACTCTTGCGACAGCAGTTGCCGTTGTACCGATGTACTATATGAAAAATATCTACATCGCCTCGCTTTTGCCCGTGATTGCAAACGGTCTGATTGTCGGATTTGAGCTGTATCTCTGCGGCGAACCGTTTTGGTTCTCGGCGGGAACGGTCGCGCTCGGTGAACTCGTTTGCGTGTGCGTGAACGGAATTTTGCTGTTCAAGCTGATTTTCGAGAAAAACCGCTTCCTTATGCGAAATCTCATCGGCAGCACAAGACCTTCCAAGAAAAAGGCAGAGGTTTAAACTCGGCTTGCTTTTCGATAATTTTCAACAAAATTCCCCGCGCTTGTGGAAAACGGCGCGGGGATTGTTTTATTTTCTCATCTTATCGGAAGTATAAACTACTTCCGCATATATCGCGGCAACAATTTGATATAGTTCTTTGGGAATTGTTTCGCCCGCGTTCAGCATAACAAGCAGCGCTGCCACGGAGTCGTCGCGGTAAACGGGAACGCCCGCTTCATCGGCGATATTCACAATTCTCTGCGCAAGCTCGCCAAGTCCCGACGCAACCACAACCGGCGCGTAGTTCAAATCGGGATTGTATTTCAGCGCAACCGCCGAGTTTTGACCGTAAAGGCGCTTGTTGTTCGCGGGCGGCATAGGGTGTTTCTCTTTCGGCATTTTTATCCCTCCTCGTTAAACTCTCGTGTTCAAGGTCGTGCGCTTGTCGGTGATTTTCGGGAAAATTTCGACAAGATTGTGCGGCTTTTTAAGCGGCGCGGTTTCAAAAGTTCTCGCGGAATAGCCGCTGTTTCGGATAATCTTTGTTATGCGCTCCTTCATCGCGTCAATTTCCTTGTCAAACCGCGTCGGATAAAGCAGCGTGAGGTTTACCTCCTCGCCGATTGCGTACATATCAACCTCAAATCTGCCGATACTTTCAACATCAAACGTAAGGAAAAGGTGATAGTTTCGCTGAGTGCCGGGGGTGTTGTTCGGGTTGTTTTCATCGTTGTCAACCCAAAGCTCCCCGAAAGCGCGCGTGTTGTTGACCTCAAGCGGCAGTATGTAATGCGCGAGCGGTGTGAAAACTCCCGGCGCGTTCAGCAGGCTTTGCAGGAGATTTGCCGCATTAAAGCTGTCGAGCGATTTCAGCGCGGGGTTGTTGATGTTTTTCTCGATGAAGTCGGTGAGGTTGTCGAGCGTGGAGCTTACGGGCGGTCTTATGCCGTGCTGCGGCAGCTCGTTTTTAACCGACATCTTGTCGATTATGTCAACAAAAACTCCGTAAAGCCGCTCTCGGAGCGGTATATCGGGCATATCGCGCAGAAGCGAATTCAGGTTGTCGATAAGCTCCTGCATCGTGTTGACCTTGGAGAAATCCGCGAGCATAAGCGCGCTGTTCTGCTCAGCCTCGGGGTACTCGGATTTGAGGAAAAGTCCCTCCGTCAGCATTTTCAGAGCGTCCGTTCCGCTCAGCTTTCCGCGGTTGTAATTCGCGAGAATGTGCTCGATATTATAGCCGCTCTCCTTGAGCAGCTGCATATATCCCTTCTCGCTCATCGTTTCATTCAGGAATTTATGCCAGCCGGTGAGCTCGGGTTCGGCATTTTCCTCACTTTGTGCAATTTCTGCCGCGTTTTCACTGCCAATATTTTCTACATTTTCAACAAATTCTTCTTCGGAATTTATGTTATTCTGCTGAAATTCACTATTTATGCCACTAAAACTTGAATTTTTCTCGTCTGAAATCGTTGAAAGTGGTTGATTTTGTTGTTGATTTGTAGTATAATTATTAATAGGAACTTGTCTTTCGGAATCCATCGCCCGAACGTCTTCCATTGTCTGCGGATTTTGCATCGGCTTTTTGTCGAAAATCGCAGAATACAGGCGGCTGAACGAGTTTTTCAGAGCCTCGCGGAGCGTTCCCGAGGAAATCTGCGTGAGCAGGAGGTTGAAGTACTCCTTGCACATATACGGGCTGTTGTTGTAACGCGAGAGATTGTGCGTTATCAGCGGAATGAGCATCTGCGTTTTATCGTCGTTCAAAAGGCTTGCGCTCACGTCTTTCAGTATCGCGAGAGTTTCGCCTTTCAGATAATCGAAATACTGCTCGGCGTCGTCCGCGCCCCATTCCTGCGAGAGATTGAGCAGCTTCTCCGACAGCTTTTCGTTCGGCGAGTAATACTCGGAAAGAAACTTCAAATTCGCTCGGAGCGCGCCCAAAATCTCGTCCTTGTTCTGAGCAAAGTTTATCGATTTCAGAAGATTTCCGATAAGCTCCTTGGTGTTCGGGTCGGAGGTCGTCTGAGCAACCTCGCGCAGTACATCGTAAAACTCGTGCCCCGAAAACATCGTGTTCTGCTGCTCTTGATTTTGGATTTCCTCGACAAGCTTGTCGGGCGTTACATAAAGCTCAGAAGCAAGGTTTTTCAAGCTGCCGTAAAGCTCGGTGTGACCGGTGACGAGAGCTTGGTTCAAAACCTCAACGTTGAGCAAATCCTTGAGCATCTCAACCGCAAGCGTCGGGTCTTTCGCGACCTGAACCTGAAGCGGAATAAGCTCGCGGTTGCCCATTTCAAGGCGGCTCTTCGACGCGGAATCGGAATTAACTCCCGCCGCGCCAACTCCCGTCAGCTTTACAATGTCAAACGGCTCGGTGGTTTCGTCCTGCTGTCTGGGACTGTAATTATAATTCTTGGCGGTTATCGGATTGTTTATCTGCGGTATCTGCGCCATCTAAATTGCCTCCCAAAAGTGAATTACCAAATAAATTTAAATCTTAATATAATAATAACATATTTTCCGGCAATATAAAAGGGCTTTTTAAAAAAAATTTTAGAATTCCCGTTTTCGGGCTAATTCTTTAACATAAATCAACAAAAAAATAAACGCCTCTGCGCGTATTCGGAAAGGAATAAGTATTATGGCAAAAATTGAACCCGGTATGGAAGCAATGCTTGATATGTACTTCTATGAAACAAATTCTCTTCTGGAACAGCTGGACGAAATTCTGCTGCGCACTGAACAGGCAAATGCTTTCGAGAGCGAGGACATTAAGGAAATTTTCCGTATTATGCACACAATCAAGGGCTCTTCCGCAATGATGGGCTTCGACAACCTGTCGGTGCTCGCTCACAAGGCGGAGGATATGTTCTTCGTTATCCGCGAAAACCCCGAATTGATTACCGACGTAAGCTTTGTCTACGACCTCGTTTTCCAGGTTTCCGACTCCTATAAGGCGCAGATTGAGGCTATTCAGAATAACGTCGGCGGTGAATATGAGCAAATGAATTTCGACGGTCTTATCGAAAAGCTCAAAAATGCTAAGGAAAAGCTCTCCGGCGAGGCAAACGGCGAAGCGCCCGCTGCTCAAGCAGCTCCCGCGGCTGCCGCAGAAAACGCTCCCGCTGACGGAAAGCAGAAAACCTCCGTTCGCGTTTTCTTTGAGGAAGGCTGCCAGATGGAAAACCTGCGCGCGTTCCTCCTCATAAACACAATCCGCGAGGAGTGCTCGTTCCTCGAGTTTTATCCCGCAGACGTTGAAACAAATCCCGAAACCTCAAAGGAAATTATCGAACACGGATTTTTGATAACCTTCTCCGCCGAGGACAACCAGGATTACATACTGAAACAGATTGAAACCGCGCTCAACGTTCAGTCCTACGAGGTTCTCGCAGCGCCCTCCGAGGCACCCGCTGCCGAAGCGCCGAAGGCTGAAATTCCTCCGGAGCCCGCAAAGGAAGCAGCTCCGAGCGCTCCCGAAAAGCCCGCTGCCGCTCCCGCTCCCACGGAGTCTGCGGTTGAAAAGGCGCAGGCGGCTGTCGCAAACGCTGCCGCGCAGGGCGGAAGCCAGAAGCAGAGCCTTATCAGCGTTAACCTCGCAAAGCTCGACGCGCTCAACGATATCGTCGGCGAAATCATCACAACCGAGTCGATGGTTATCTCAAATCCCGACCTCGAAGGTCTTGAACTCGAGAGCTTCAGCAAGGCTGCGCGCGACCTCAAAAAGCTCACCGGTGAACTTCAGGACACCGTTATGTCAATCAGAATGGTTCCGCTGTCGGGCGTTTTCCAGAAGATGAACAGAATTGTCCGCGATATGCGCAAAAAGCTGAACAAGGACGTTGAATTCGTGATGGAAGGCGAGGACACCGAGGTTGATAAGTCCATTGTGGACAGCCTCCAGGACCCGCTTATGCACCTTGTAAGAAACTGTATGGACCACGGTATCGAGGAGAACGTCAACGACAGAACCGCTCTCGGCAAGCCCGCAAAGGGCACCGTTAAGCTCACCGCGCAGAACTCCTCCGGTGAAGTTATCATCACGGTTTCCGACGACGGCGCGGGTATCGACCCCGACAAGGTTCTCGCAAAGGCAAGACGTCAAGGCGTCCTCACAAAGCCTGAGAGCGAATATACCGTAAAGGAAATCCAGAACCTCATTCTGCTCCCCGGATTTTCCACGAACGAGCAGGTTACCGAGTTCAGCGGACGCGGCGTCGGTATGGACGTTGTTAAGGCGAACGTTGAAAAGTGCAACGGCACAATCGTTGTTGACAGCAAAAAGGGCGCGGGCACGACATTTATAATCAAAATCCCGCTCACGCTCGCGATTATCGATGGTATGGAAATCTCCGTTGGCGACATCGTTTTCACCGTCCCGATTTCCACAATCCGCGAGAGCTTCAAGGTTGAACCCGAGCAAATTCTCCGCGATACCGACGGAAACGAAATGATTATGCTGCGCGGTATCTGCTATCCTATTCTCAGAATGCACGAGAAATTCGGTATCGAAACCGAAGTCACCGACCTCAAGGAAGGTATCCTGCTGCTGGTTGAAACCGACAACAAGAGTATGTGCATCTTTGCCGACAAGCTTATCGGCGAACAGCAGGTTGTTGTAAAGCCTTTCCCGAAGTATCTTGCGCGCTACGACATCAAGGGCGAGGGACTTTCGGGCTGTACGATAATGGGCGACGGCAGCATTTCGCTTATCATTGATACAAACAC
>SFLN01000108.1 GCA_004554555.1 [Eubacterium] saphenum
AATCAGCGCAATAAACAGCTGAACACCTGCCGCGATAAGCTGCGGAATCGCTCCTATCACCGCATCAATAACACTTGAAATAATCTGCGGAATAGCCGCAACAATGGTCGTGATGATGGTCGGGAGGTTCTGCACAAGCGAGATGAGCAGCTTGATTCCGGCTTCGATAATAAGCGGAATTGCCGAAATGACCGCAGTAATTATTCCGTCAATTATCTGCGGAATGACCTCTACAATTGCGGTTATGATGTCCGGCAGAGCGGTAACAAGCGAGGTGAGCAGCTGTATTCCCGCTTCGATTATCTGCGGTATTGCACTGATAAGAAAATCCACAATGCCCGTGATGATTTGCGGCAGCGCTTCAATGAGAACAGGCAGCGCGTCAAGTATGCCCTGCGCAAGTCCCACAATTAACTGCAAAGCCGCGTCAAGGATAAGCGGCAGATTATCGATGAGCGTTTTCACAATCTCAACGACTACCGTCACAATCTGCGGCACAAGCTGTGGAATCGTGTCCGCTATGCCCTTGATAAGCGAAAGCAGAATATCCGCTCCCGCCGAAACTATCTGCGGAAGTAACCCTACCAAAGCCGAAATAATCTCGGTCACAATTTTTGCCAAAGTGGGAGTGAGTTCAGAGATAGCAGACAGCAATCCATCGGCAAGCGCCTTGATGATACCGGGCGCGCTTTCAAGGACAGCTCCCGCAATTGAGGAAACCAGCTTTGCGGCTTGCGGAATGAGAGTTTTTATTGCGTCAATAACGCTCGAAACACCGTTTTTCAACTCATCGGCGGCATTATCGTTTCCCGCAAGCAGATCGGCAAGTCCGTCCGTGATTTGCGTTATTCCGGGCAGAAGTTCGCCGACCATACGATTTTTCAGACCGCCAGCCGTGTGTGACAGCTTGGTAAGGCTATCCTCAAAAGCAGCAGACGCGGCTACGGCTTCGTTGCTCATCACCATGCCGTAGTCCTCGGCTTCTTGCTTTAATCGTTCGGTTTCCTCTGCGGTGATGTTCAGAACGGCAGCCATATCCGTTGCGGATTTACCGAGGAGGTCGTTTGCGGCGGCGGTACGCTCCGCGCCCGCTTCCATGCCTTGCAAAGCGGCAATTACAAGCGACAACTGCTCGTCTTGGCTTTTGCCGTTCAAATCCTCGATAGACAGCCCCACAGCAGACAGCTTTTCGGCAGCGGAATCCGAGCCGTTTGCCGCATCCGTTATGACGGTGGACAGCTTTTTCATACCCGATTGGAGATTGTCCACGTCAGCGCCGCAGCGCTCAAAGACATATCCCCATTTCTGATAGCTTTCGGCGCTTATGCCGATTTTCTGCGAGGTCTTGTCTATCTGGTCGCCCGCCGAGCCGACTTCGTTCGCCATATCCCACAGCTTTTTTCCTGCGGCGACACAGGCTGTTCCGACTGCGGCAGCGGCAGCCCCGAGAGCCGCGCCGATTTTCTTTGCGGTATCTCCGAGCCGGCTCAGCTTTCCGTCAGCGTCCTCGCTTGTGTCGGCGGCTTTCTTGACCGCACCGGAGAAGTTTTTTGCTTCATCTCCCGCTTCATCGAAGCCCTTGTCGGCATTTGCGAGGGCGGTGTTGTTGGAGTTAAGTTCACGCTCCATTTCGTTCAGAGCCGCCTGTGCGTTGTTCAGCTGAATCTGCCAGCTTTGAGTGCGGCGGTCGTTCTCTCCAAAGGACTCGGCGGCATTGGCAAGGGCAGAACGGAGCGTTTCTATCTTCTGTTTCTGCTGGTCGATTTCCTTGTTCAGAACTTGATTTCTCGCCGTGAGAGCCTCGGCGGATTTGTCGTTCTTGTCGAACTGGGAGTCCACAAGTTTCATTTCAGAACCAAGCACCTTGAAAGAATTGTTGATTTCAGCGAGGGATTTCTTGAATTCACGCTCGCCCTCAAGACCGATTTTCAAGCCGAAATTTTCGGACATTCTGTGTCACCTCCTTCAAATGGGCATAAAATAAAGAGCCTTTTGGCTCAGATCATATATGAAAAGGAGCAGCCATGTGGTTGCACTTTGAAGTAGTTAAATCGTAACAGAAAAATGTAAATCATATTGCGAGATATCAAAAGATAATTCGAAAATAGAAAAATATCCCAAAAAGTATACAAATAATATTGTATTTCCATCTCAAAAATGCTATAATATAATTAACTATATTGCTAAAAAGGAACTGATAGTATTGGATAATGCTTTATATTCAGATATCGTCAGCCGATGGACGTTATCGGATTTAAGTTCGGAAAAGGCGAAAAAGCGCTTTGCGTTGTCGGGGCAATGCGCGGAAACGAGGTTCAGCAGATGTTTGTCTGCTCGCAGCTTGTGAGCAGGCTGAAGGAGCTGGAGCGCGAGGGCTGTATCTGCGAGGGCAAGGAGATTATGATAATTCCTTGCGTGAACTATTATTCGATGAATATCGGCAAGCGTTTCTGGACAATGGACAACACCGATATCAACAGAATGTTCCCCGGGTATGACTTGGGCGAAACCACCCAGCGTATCGCGGACGGGCTTTTCAAGGAGCTTCAGGGCTACACCTACGGCGTGCAGCTTGCAAGCTTTTATCAGCAGGGTGATTTTTTGCCGCACGTCAAGCTGATGGAAACAGGCTTTACAAAACACGAGGAAATGAAGGATTTTGGCTTGCCGTATGCGTTTGTGAGAACGCCGCGCCCGTATGATACGACAACGCTGAATTATAACTGGCAGGTGTGGGGAACGAACGCGTTCTCGCTTTACACAAACGCGACCGATGACCTTGACGAAAGCTCGGCGAAAACGGCGGTTGACGCGATAATTCGGTTTATGGTGCGGCGCGGGATATTGAAAACGCGCGTCGGAAGCGGCTATATGACCGAAATCATAAGCGAGGACAGGCTTTTGCAGATACACTCGGCGTCATCGGGAATTTGCCGCAGTTTTGTGAAAACGGGCGACGAGCTGCACAGCGGCGATTTGCTATGCGAGATAACCGACCCGCTTGAGGGCGATGTTATCTCGAAAATCTACTCACCCGTGAACGGAATTGTATTTTTCCGCTACAACCGACCGCTGGAGTTTGAAAAAAGCGTACTATACAAGATAATACGCTTGTGAAATATGTTCAGACCGGCGATAAACCGCCATCTGCGGCGTCAGTCACCTAACGGCAGGCACAAAGCCTAGCCGTTAGGCGACTTCCTAGCATCTGACGATTTCTCGACGGTCTGATTGTTGACTAAAGCCTAATAATTTCATCGGCAAGCTGTTCGCACTCGGACAAATCGTGCGTCACGAGAACAACAGTCTTGCCTTTGATTTTGGATTTTGTGTTGTCGATGACAACACTTTTCGTGTCGTTGTCCAACCCCTTAAACGGTTCATCGAGAAACAGAATATCATAATCCGCGAGAAGTGCACGAACAAGAGCGGTTCTTCGTTTCATACCGCCCGAAAGCGTTCTCGCGGCTTTTTCTGCGCAGCCGTCCAAACCAACCGCGGCGAGTTCCTCGCAAACCTGCTTTTTTGTCAAGCGTTTTCCCGTGACAAGCCGAATATTTGCCGAAACGGTGAGGTTTTCGCAGAGTCTGTTTTCTTGGAAAACCGCGCTGATTTTGTCGCTTTCTCGGACAACCTCGCCGCTGTCGCACGGCAAAAGCCCCATCAAAATATTGAGCAGCGTGCTTTTCCCGCAGCCCGATGCGCCGAGAATTGCGGTTGTTTTGCCCGCTTGGAACTCGTGAGAAAAATTGTCGAGCACCTTGTTTTCACCGAAGGCTTTGCAGATATTTATAGCTTTCATCACAACCTCCGTTACATCTTCTCAACGCGTTTCTGTACAAGCTTGACCGCGAAAATAAACAGCTTCTCGCACAAAAAGCTGAGCAAAATCACGACAAGCGTCCACGCGAACAAATCTGCGGTTTCGAGGTAAATTTTGGACATAAAGAGTTTCTCGCCGATTGAACCGTCGGGGAT
The DNA here is from genome assembly GCA_004554555.1 of [Eubacterium] saphenum. Lineage (GTDB taxonomy): Bacteria > Bacillota > Clostridia > Oscillospirales > Ruminococcaceae > CAG-115. The sequence goes on from SFLN01000108.1 coordinate 3,979, forward strand.
TCCGATAACCTCGGCGGCAACGCCCGATTTCCACGAAAGTCCGATTGCAAGCCGCGAAGCCGAGCGGAAATAGGGGAGAAGCTGCGAGAGGTAAACGCCCGCGAAGCGCCGCCCCGCGGGGATTTTAAACACCTTTGACATTTCGTCCAGCTTTTTGTCTAGGTTGTCAATACCCTCAAGCATATTTGAGCAGACAATCGGCACGCAAATCAAAATCGATACCAAAACCGACAAATTCTCCGAGCCAACCCAAAACAGCGCGAGAATGGTGAACGAGGCGACGGGGATTGATTTCATCGCGGAAATCAGCGGCGAGAAAAGCGTTCGGATTATCGCGAATTTTCCCGAGAGCACCGCAAGAGCTGTTCCCAGAACCAGCCCGAGCAAAAATCCGAGCAAAATTCTCGCCATTGAGAAAAGAATACTGCTCCAGAAGTCACCGGACGGCAAAAGCTCCCAAAGCCGACAAACCGTGTCAATCGGCGAAACGAGCAGAATTTTGCTGTTCACGCAGACCGAAACAATCTGCCACACAATCAGCCAAAACAACACGCTTGCTGCGGTGATGAGAGTTTTTTTCACGGTTTCGCCTCCTTAAAAAGCCGGATTTCCCCCGCTTTTGCACGGGGGAATTTTTTCGGATTTACTTCGTGTAGTAGAAGTCATCAGCGGGCATTGCGCCGCCAACGGACGTGGGGAGCTGGTCGAAAAGCACCTGCAAATAGCCCGAGAGCTTTGATTTCATTTCATCGCCGGTAATGCAGACGATGTGGCAGTTCGGGATTGCCTTTTTAGCAACGGCAGCGGGAACAATATCATATTTTCCGACAAGCTCGGCAGCCTCGTCGATGCTTTCGTTTACAAACTTAACCGAAGCGGAATAGCGGCCGAGGAAATCCTTTACTGCGTCGGGGTAATTCTCGGCAAATTCCTTTCTCACGATAACAATTCCCGTGAGCAGGCTGCTTGAAAGTCCCAAATCGTTCCAGACGTCGTTGAGGTCGATTGCAACGCGAACACCCTCGTTTTTCATCTGCGCGGTTGTCACAAACGGCTGCGGGAGCATAGCAACGCTGTTTTCGTTAGCCAGAAGCGCGGCGAGGCACTCGGCGTGTTCGCTCTTCCACTCGATGTTTACATCATTTTCAAGACCGTTGCTCTTGAGGATAAAGTTGAGCGCATATTCGGGAGTTGCGCCCTTGCCCGCGGAGTAGATTGTCTTGCCCTTGAGGTCGGCGATTGACTTCACGGTATCGCCGTTCTCGCAAAGATAAAGAACGCCGAGCGTGTTTACAGCAAGCGCCTGAACTTTGCCCTCGGTTTTCTTGTAGAGCACAGCGCCGAGGTTTGCGGGAACGCAGGCGATGTCAACCTTGCCTTGTGCGATGAGAGGAGAAATCTCGTCGGCAGCCGCCGCGATTGTGAACTCGTAGGGAAGATTGTTCTTCTCATCTTCGTCCATTAGCTCAACCATACCCATTGCCGTCGGACCTTTCAGAGCGGCAACCTTAATCGTTTCGGGCAAGCTCACTTCGGTTGTCGAGGAACTTGTTGAACTCGACGAGCTTTCGGTTGTAGAACTTGAGCTGCTTGAGGAACTCTCGGCTGAGGAACTCGAGCTGCTCGAAGAACTCGTTGAGCTTGTCGAAGAGCTTGTTGAGCCGCCCGAGCAAGCGGTAAATGTGAGCGCGCAAATTGCCGTCATTAAAATGGCGCTTAATCTTTTTTTGATATTCATAGAATATCTCCTTTCTTTTGCGGGTTAATTCCCGGTATTTTCCTTTGGATAAACCGATTTCGAGGTGACGCCTTTAAGTCTGCCGAGCTTGCCTGAGAGCGTGGAAATGCAGTCGGGCGGCGCGTCTACGACAATGCTGATGATATTCAGCCCGCGCTCGCGATAGGGCAGCCCCATTCTGCCTTGAATGTATTTTCCGTATTCGTGCAAAAGGTTGTTCACTGCGGGCACGCTTGCTTCGTCGCTGATTATCATAGAGATAATAGCAACGCGATTTTCCTGTTCCATAAAACTCCTTTCCAAACTAAAAGCGCGTCCCGAAAGACGCGCAATTCAACACAAAACAATCCGTCAAGCAGACGAATTATAAATATCGTAAAAAGCAAGGTCTTTCGGTTTGATAAATCTCACCGTCAGTCGGTTGTGAAAGCGTTCCCTTGAATAAATCTCAGGTTCGGCGGGGAAATCCCCATCACTCATTATACAACATTTTTCCTGTTTTGTCAAGAGGTTAATTATCATCATCATCGTCATTGCGATGAGAAA
>SFLN01000109.1 GCA_004554555.1 [Eubacterium] saphenum
GAACTGGTCTATGAGGACGGCACCGTGCTGCGGGCACTGCTGGGGGCGCTGAAGCTGCAGGAGGAGCTGGCACAGACCGTGCTCCTCCGCACCGGTGAAGAGGACTTCCACCACTTGCTGGACGACCCGCAGGACGTATCGAAAAACTACATCGACTTCGGCTTTTTGCAAACCAACGTGTCGGCGGTTGGGACAATGTTCAAGCTGGTGGCGCCGGCGGACTTCGTGGCAAAAACGGCCTATCGCGTCTTTCCCGCCGGAGCGCTGCGGGCAGCTTTCTGCTATCGCGACGAGCTGGAGCAGCGGGAGCGGCGGCTGGTGCTGTGCTTCGACGGCGGACGCTGGTGCACCGATGGGGAGGACGCCTGCGCAGACGTGACCGTCACGTGCCGGCAGGGCGATCTGGCGTCGCTGCTGATGGGTTCCTGCGAGCTGGCAGGTATGCTCCGGCTGGGCGCCGTGCAGGTCAGCGACGTAGCAAAGGCACAGGAGCTGTCCCGGCTCCTCCACTATGACCAGAAGCCCTGGCTGAATTCGGATTATTGAACACAAACACGATCCCCCGGTTTCACCGGGGGATCGTGTTTTATTCTCCCTTGCAGCCGTGGGACTTTGGCTCGCGCTGCATCTCGTGCTCCTTGCCGGTGATGGTCTCGGGAACGATCTTGATGACCTGCGCCGTGCAGCGGGACATGGCCTCGTCAAACCGCGCCATGCCCTTGGGATCAAAGGCGGTGCACAGCAGCAGCATGGCCTTGGTCTTTTCCCCCTCGTCCGTCACCACCTGAGCGCGCCCCTTGAACATGGCGCTGCGGTAGGCAGTGGTAAACTCATTGGGAAGCAGTGTGGCGGCGGACACCGCCGTGACGCACACCGGCGCGCCGTCCTTGAGGATCTCCCAGCGCTCACCCGCACCGGCACAACCTTTTCCAGCCTTATTTTCGAGAACAAAACCCGCCACTTCTGCCACTACGGCACGGAATTCGGCGACTGTATGGTTGGAATAACCACCGATGAGCTTAAACCCGAGCTTAACGAAAACGGCGGGAAAATTCATCTGAAATACACGATTGACGTGAACGGCGGGCTGATGACCGAAAACGAAATTACCATAAACGTAAAAATGTAAAGCGAGGTTTAAATATGTATTACAATGCGGTTGAAGAAGCAAAATCCGAGATTACCGAAATAATTATGAAGGCGTTGGGAGCGCTTGTTGCCGAGGGAAAAATCCCCGCGGAGCCGCTCCCTGCGTTTTCCGTGACCACGCCCGCGGACAACGCGCACGGCGATTTTTCCGCGAACGCCGCGCTGGTGTCCGCGAAGGCACTCAAGACAAATCCCCGCGCGCTCGGCGAGATGATTAAGGACGCAATCGAGCTCAAGGGCACGCTTTTTGGGAAAGTTGAGCTTGCAGGTCCCGGTTTCCTCAACTTTTTCCTCGGCGACAGCTGGTACGATGAGGTTGTAAGCGAAACGCTTTCGCTCGGCGCGGATTACGGTAAAACCAATCTCGGCAACGGAAAGCGCGTTCTCGTGGAATTTGTTTCGGCAAATCCGACAGGTCCTATGCACATTGGAAACGCGCGCGGCGGCGCTATCGGCGACTGCCTTGCCTCGCTTCTCGTAGAAGCGGGCTACAAGGCTGACCGTGAGTTCTATGTAAACGACGCGGGAAATCAGGTTGCCAAGTTCGGAAAATCTCTTGATTTGCGCTATATGCAGCTTTGCTCGGACGCGGGACAAGCTCTGATGAACGAAATTCCCGATAACGAAGCGCTTTGCCGTGAAATTTTCGCGAGAACAGTTTCCGATACCGAGGAAAAGAAAGCCGACCAAAACGACCCGTTCTATATGCCCGACGACGTTTATCTCGGCGTTGATATCATCGAGCACGCGAAGAATTATTACGACAAATTCGGCGGGAAAGCGCTCTCCGAGAAGCCCGAGGACGAACGCAAGAAAGCGCTTGTCGAATACGCGCTCCCGATAAACGAGAAAATTCTTGAAACGGATTTGCTCAAATATCGCATAAAGTACGACAACTGGTTCAAGGAAAGCACGCTCCACAACAGCGGCGCAGTTTCCGAGGTTATCGAGCATCTCAAAAAGGGCGGGCACACCTACGAAAAGGACGGCGCGCTGTGGCTTCGAGCAACCGATTTCGGCGGTGAACAGGACTTTGTTCTTGTCCGCTCAAACGGCTTCCCTACTTACATTGTCCCCGATATCGCTTACCACTACAACAAGCTCGTCACCAGAAACTACGACAAGGCAATCGATGTTCTCGGCGCAGACCACCACGGCTACGTCAAGAGAATGAGAATTTGTCTGCAAGCGATGGGCATTGACGAAAAGCGCCTTGACGTGGTTATCTGCCAGATGGTTATGCTGGTGAGCGACGGCAAGCCGATTAAGCTCTCGAAGCGCTCGGGCAAAGCGATTACGCTGGCAACTCTCCTCGACGAAGTGCCGATTGACAACGCGCGTTTCTTCTTCAACCTCCGCGACGCGAACACTCACCTTGATTTCGACCTCGACCTTGCCGTTGAGGAAAGCTCCAAAAACCCTGTTTTCTACGTTCAGTACGCTCACGCGAGAATTTGCCGCGTTCTCGAAAAACAAGCCGAGGACGGCGCAAAATATAACGGCGAGCCGCTCGTTTTCTCCGCAGATGAGGAAAAAGCGCTTGTCCGCAAAATTGCCGAATATCCCGAGCTGATAAACGAGGCGGCAAAGGAATACTCTCCGTTTAAACTCACAAAATATGTTTACGAGCTTGCTCAGATTTTCCACAAGTTCTACGACAGCTGCGGCATAAAGGACGCGGAAAACGACGTCAAGCTGTCAAGACTTGCGCTTTGCGAAGCGACAAAGACCGTTATCAAGAACGTTCTCACGCTGCTCAAAATCGACGCGCCCGAGAAAATGTAAACATTTCTAAATGGAGAGAAACTAAATGTATAAATCCGAAAAAAAGTTTTACCAAAAGTCTTTTCTTTACGCTTTGATAATGGCTGCGGTGTTGTTTTTGCCGTTTGTTATCATCGACGGCGGCTACTTCATTTTCTACGGCGACTATAACGCTCAGCAAATTCCCTTTTTCAAGCACTGCGTTGAGGCGGTCCACAACGGCACTCTCGGCTGGGACTGGGGAACCGACCTCGGCGCGAATTTTGTCGGAAGCTACTCCTACTACACCCTCGGAAGCCCGTTCTTTTGGTTTATGACGCTGTTTCCCGCAGACTTCGCACCGTACCTTATGGCGCCGCTGCTCTGCGTAAAATTTGCGCTGATTTCGCTTTTCGCGTTCACCTATATCAGAAGATTTGTCACAAAACCGCAGTCGGCGCTTATCGGCGGCTTGCTTTTCGCGTTTTCAAGCTTCAATTTGTACAACGTTTTCTTCCAGTTCCAGGACGCGTTTATGTATTTCCCGCTGCTTTTGGTTGGACTGGAGGAATTTGTCGTTAACAAGCGCAAAGGTCTTTTCGCGCTTACTGTTGCGATAAACTGCCTTGCGAACTATTTCTTCTTCATCGGAGAATGTGTGTTCCTGGTGATTTATTTCATCATCAGATGCGCTATGGACAAGCGTTTCCGCGTGAAAATCGGGGAGTTTTTCCTGCTTGCCGCGGAAAGCGTTATCGGCGTGCTTATCGCGGGAATTTTGTTTGTTCCGTCGATTTATCAAGTGCTCGATGTGCCGCGCTCCACGAACATTCTCAAAAACTGGAATTTCCTCTTCTTCTCCAACGAACAGCGCTACGGGCTGCTTATCGAAAGTATGTTCTTCCCGCCCGAGGTTTCCGCGCGCAACAATATGTTCACTGAAGCAAACGCGAAATGGTCGAGTGTTGCGCTTTATCTGCCGCTGTTTTCGATGGCGGGAGTTATCGCGTTCATCAAAGGCGCGAAAAAGCACTGGGCGAAGGTTTTGCTCGGAGTTTGCCTGCTGATGTCGTTTGTGCCCGGACTTAACGCCGCGTTTACCCTCTTCAACGACAACTACTACACGCGCTGGTTCTATATGCCCGAGCTTATCTGCTGTCTGGCAACCGCATACGCTCTCGAACGCGAGGACTTCGATATCAATTTCGGCAACAAGGTCTGCGCGGGAGTTGTCGGAGTTATGTCGGTGCTTGCGCTGCTTGCGCCGTTCACCACTAAGGTCAAGAACACCGAGGGCAAGGAAACCGAGGTTATCGTGCCGAGATTTCTCGCGAAAATGGACGCGACGGTTTACGTTCAGATTTTCATCGCAGTCGCTTCGATGATTTGCCTGTTTTTCGTCATCAGAACACGAAAAACCAGTTCCAAGAAGTTCTTTGTAAATACAGTCACTGCGTCGGTTATCGCAGCTTCGATGGTTCTCGGGTACTATTTTATCGGTATTGGAAGGCTTATCGGTCCCGAAATCGGGCGGTTTAATCAGATTGTCTCGGCTGAATTTGAAATCGATGACCCAGATTTTTACCGCATTGAGGGTGTGAACGAAACCAACAATTTCAATATGTTCTGCGGCAGCAGCTCCCTCAAGAGCTTTACCAGCATTATCCCCGGCTCGACCTTTGACCTGTACGACACGCTCGGAATAAAGCGCTCGGTTAACTCCGCGCCCGAGTATTCCTACTACGCGTTCCGCGCGTTTTCAAGGGTAAAATACCTGATGATTCCGCGCGATATGAACAGCACAAAGCGCACCGACGCTATCGAGGATTTGGAGATTTATGAGTACTTCGATACCCAGGGAGAGTATGATATCTACAAGACCGATTACGCGCTGCCGATGGGCTTTGCTTACGACACCTATTTCCCGATTGACTCGGTTAAGGGCGCAACCTACGCGGACAAGCTGATGGTGCGCTCGGTGTTCCTCACCGATGAGCAAATCGAGAAGTACGGCGATATCTTGACCAAGGACAAAACCGATTTCGTTTACTCCAAAAATCAGTTCCTGCTTGACGCCAAGAATAAAATCAAGAACGGCGTTATCCAGTTCAGCGTAACCAAGGAAGGCTTTACCGCAAAGACGCGCTACGACAGCGAAAAGCTTGTTTGCTTCAGCGTGCCGTACTGCAAGGGCTGGAGCGCGGAAATCAACGGCGTGCCCGCCGAGGTTGACAAAATCAACGGCGGTCTTTGCGGAATTCGCGTTCCCGAGGGACTTTGCGAAATCACCTTCACTTACAGAACGCCCGGGCTTACCGTCGGCATTATCTGCACAATCGCGGGAATTTTGCTCTTTGCGGTTTATATGGTTATCGTAAAGTTTATCAAGCGCGAAAAGCCCCTGCCCTACGCTCACCTTTACGACCAAAACCAGCTTGACGGCGTGAAGGCGCACAAGTCCTATATCGACGCGGTTACAAGTCGGTTTTCCGAAAATGAACAGCCGAAAAAGGCTTTCCGGCTGCAAAATAATGAAACCGAGGTTCGGGAAAATCCGGCTGAAACCGCAGTTCCCGATGATAAACAAAACGGTGAAAATAACGAATAACGAGGTGTTTTTATGCGTCTTGAGGAAAAAACTATCAGCAGCGAGCAGATTTACGACGGAAAGGTTGTCAAGCTCTTCGTCGATAAAGCCGAGGTTGAAAACGGCGATATCGTAACGCGCGAGGTGATAAAGCACCCCGGCGGGGTTTGCGTTGTGCCGCTCGACGAGGACGAAAACGTGATTTTCGTGCGGCAGTTTCGCTACCCTCACCAAAGGGTTTTCCTTGAAATTCCCGCGGGAAAGCTGGAGGTTGGCGAAAATCACCGTGAGTGCGGGCTGCGTGAGCTGAAAGAGGAAACAGGCTGCGTCTGCGACAGCTTCGAGTACCTCGGAAATCTTGTCCCCACGCCCGCCTACGACAGCGAAATTATTCATATGTACCTCGCGCGCGGGCTTCATTCGGGTGAACAAAAGCTCGATGAGGACGAGTTCCTCGAAACAGAAAAAATACCGCTTAAAAAAGCGGCTGAAATGATATTGAAAAACGAAATCGCGGACGCGAAAACTCAAATCGCGATTTTAAAAACGGTTTGTCTGCTTCATCACTGCATATAATCGTAATACGCGCCGAGAATTTTTTGCTCAAGCTCTTCGCGGATATCCGATGAAATCGGGTGAATTATGTCGCGGAACATTCCGCTTTCCTCGCGGCGCGACGGCATCGCCACAAACATTCTGTCGTCGCCCTGCACCAGCTTGATGTCGTGAATGGCAATCGCGTTGTC
>SFLN01000110.1 GCA_004554555.1 [Eubacterium] saphenum
CGAAAAATACCCGATGGACGAGGTTTTCGACTCCTATCTCGGCGCAAGCGGGCTTTACGAGGATTACAAGGAATATGTTTACAAAACCTATCTCGCGGTGCCCGAAAGCATAAAAACCGATATCGACAGCTATCTGTTAAAAAACAATCTGTTTTATAATGTATATGCAAACGGAAAGGCTGACGCGCAGGCAAGCTATGAAGCGGCGCTTAATATCACGGATTTTCTTATGAACAACTACACCTACTCACTCGACGCGAAAATCAATATGAAAAATCCGATTTTGAGCTTCCTGAACGATGTGAAAAGCGGTCACTGCGCGCTTTTTGCAAGCTCGATGACGCTTATGCTGCGCGAGCTGGGCATTCCCGCGCGCTACTGTACGGGCTTTGTTGCCCCGAAAACCGAAGGCGACAATTACGCGATTTTGCGCTCGAAAAACCTCCACGCTTGGTGCGAGGCGTATTTTGACGAAATCGGCTGGGTTACCTTCGACCCGACAAGCAGCTCGCTTGCCAACACCGTTATAATCGAAAACTCATCGGAGGAGCAATCCTCGGAAAGCTCCGAGTCCTCCGAGGCTTCGTCGGAAGAAAGCGAGAGCTCAAGCTCCGACCGCTCCGACAGCGATGCAAGCGACAGCTCCGAGAACTCCCAAAGCTCCGATAACACAACCGAAAATTCCTCCGACAGCCCCGCTGTTCCCGAGGAAAATCCGCCCGTTGACGCGTTGCCGATTATACTCACGGTTGTGGGAGTTTTGCTGGTAATCGGCGCGGTTGTGCTGACCTCGGTTAAGCTGAAATCGTTTGACAAAAACGCAAGAAAAGTGCTAAAACGGCTGTACAAGAGCGAGAGCGCCGAGCCTGTTTACGGGAAAATGCTCGCGGTGCTTGCGCTCTGCGGACTTACGCCCGCTGCGGGTGAACTGCCCGAGCAATTCTACGAGCGCTGCGAAAACAAGCTGTTCGTGCCGATAACTGCGCACAAGGACGTCTTGCTGAAGGCGGCTTTCGCAAGCGAAACCGATGAAACCGAAATCGCCGAGCTTGCGCGGCTTCTCGAAAGCATTTTCACCGCCGCAGACAAAAAGCTGAACAGAATGGACCGCTTTAAACTGCGCTTAATTATGGTTTCAAAAAAATAATTCCGTTTTTTAAAAAAAAGTGTTGATTTTCAACAAAAAAAGTGATATAATGGAAATAACACAGTTTATGTACTATAAGGAGTGATTAAATCGTGGCGATGAGATTAATTACCCGTTCTGACTTTGACGGACTTGCGTGCGGAGCGCTTTTGCTCAGCGCGGGAGTTGTTGACAGCTGGACTTTCGCTCACCCGAAGGATTTACAGGACGGTCTTATTCCCGTGACCGAAAACGACTGTCTGGCAAATGTGCCGTTTGTTGAAGGCTGCGGACTTTGGTTTGACCACCATTCAAGCGAAGAGGAACGCTGCCGTTATAAAGGCAAATACAAGGGAGAAAGCCGCATTACGCCGAGCTGCGCAAGAATTATCTACGAGTATTACGGCGGCAAGGAGCGCTTCCCGAATTTTGACGATATAATGGAAGCAGTGGACAAGGTCGACAGCGGTAATCTCACGCGCGATGAAATCCTCAACCCGCAGGGCTGGATTCTCGTCGGATTTCTGATGGACCCGAGAACCGGTCTCGGAAGATTCAGAAACTTCACGATAAGCAACTACCAGCTTATGGAAAAACTGCTGAGATGCTGCTCGTATATGACAACGGACGAAATTCTCGCGATGCCCGATATCAAGGAAAGAATCAAGCTGTACAACGAGCAGACTGAGCTTTTCAAGGAAATGGTACATAAATACACGCGCATCGAGGGTGATGTTATCATCACGGATTTGCGCGGCGTGAACCCGATTTACACGGGCAACCGCTTCTTGATTTACTCGCTCTACCCCGAGCAGAATCTGAGCTGCTGGATAGTTGACGGAAAGGGCGGAAAGGGCTGCTCCTGCGCGGTCGGCTACTCGATACTCAACAGAACCTCGCACGTTAACGTCGGAAGCACGATGCTCAAATACGGCGGCGGCGGTCACATGGCGGTTGGCACCTGCCAGTTTACCGATGAAAAAGAGGACGAGATGGTGCCGAAGCTCATCGACGAGCTGGTTAACTACGACAAATATCACTCCTAATAACAAAAGCACGGTTTTGAAGCCGTGCTTTTTTATTCGATTTTTTCAACAAAAAGCGTGTTCCAGTCAACCCGAAAGCTCACCTGCCGCTCCGCGAAAGCCATTGTGTAAACGCGCTCGGGAGCGTTCTGGTACTGCGGACGCGGGTCCTGCGCTAGTATTTGGATAAGAGAATTTCGCTTGTTTTCGGGAATTTTTTCGAGCAGCTCCTCGGGAAAATCCACCGCGAGAACAGGCGTTTTTTCGCTCAGCGACCAGCCGTTTGACGCATCGGGAACGCTGTCTGCGTAAGGGAGATACGGCTTGATGTCGAAGATGGGCGTGCCGTTCATCAAGTCCGCGCCCGAAACCACAAGCGTCCCGTCCGCGCAGATTTCGCAAAGCCGCACTACGCTTAGCCCAAGCGGGTTCGGGCGGTTCGGGGAGCGCGTTGCAAAAACGCCTTTTCGGACGTTCCCGCCAAGCCTCGGCGGGCGAACAGTCGGCGAGAATTTCCCGTCAAACTCCGAAAAGCCCCAGATAAGCCATAAATGTGTAAAATCTTCCAAGCCGCGAATTGCGTTTTTATCGCGAAACTTTGGTTCAAAGACGATTTTTGACGGCAAATCGCATAGCCCGCTTTGGCGCGGAATGCCAAATTTTTCCTTAAAATCATTCTCAATATGAGCGATTGGTTCGATAATCATAGCGAAATTTCCTCAATGCAGCGTTTCCAAAACATCACGGATTGCCCGTTCAACCTCTTCAACCTCCAGCCGAAAAACCTCAGCGGATACTCTCGTAGCGCCGCTTCCGAGGATTATGAGCTGCTCGGTGCCGTCGGAGGTCGCAACGCGAACGCGATTTTCGGGACTGAGCTTGTGCGCGGTTTTCTCGATGAACATATCGGCGGTCTCGGCTTCCTTTGTGTACACGACTGTGATATTTCCAAATTCTTCCACTTCCCTGTCGCTTTTCACCCTGTACGCGTCGAAAACGAGAATGAGGTTGCACCGCCGAAAAGCTTGATAGTTACACAAAATGTTGATTAACTTTGCCCGCGCAAAATCAAGGTTTTCGCGCGCAAGCGAAGCGAGATTTTCCCACGAAAAAATTATGTTGTACCCGTCAACCAGCAGGTACTCCTCGCCCGTTTTCGGCTTCGGCGACTTGTAATTCTGCTCGGCGGGCTTGTCGCGGCGCATTGCCGAGCGCTCGGGACGCTTGATTTTGCCGTAGGTGCGCTCGAAAATTTCCATCAGCTCTTTGTCGGTTGCCGCACGCTGCTTGTAGGAAGAAATTTCGCTCTGCGAAACGCTTCGCGACTTCTCGAGAACACTCGCGAGATGCATTTTCCTCGGCGCTTCGTCCCACTTGACGAGATGCCCAGCGCCGTGTGAACAGAACACGCTGTCTGCGGTATTTTCAACGTCAGCCTCGAAATTGTAGCCGATTTTTTCGATAACCTCAGCCTCGTTGTGGCACGGAAAATAGCCCTTGAAATTGCAGGAAATCCGCCCCAGACCGCGCGTGTACGCGATTACGTCCTTCTGATAGCCGCGCATTTCGGACACGGGACAAATTCCGTCAATTTGGCGCATTTCTTCACCGGTCGGCGTGGAAAATTCCGCGCCCATTTGCTGTAAATCGGTCATCGCTCGTCCAACGCACTCGGCGGGAATTTCCAGCGAAAACTCGTAAAACGGTTCAAGCAGCCGCGATTTCGCCGAAGCAAGTCCCTGCCGAACAGCTCTCCAAGCCGCTTCACGAAAATCACCGCCCTCGGTGTGCTTGAGATGAGCGCGCCCCGATTTCAGCGTGATTTTGACATCGGTTATCGGCGAACCCGTGAGCACGCCGAGATGCCGCTTCTCGCGCAAGTTTGACATAATCAGCCGCTGCCAGTTCTCGTCAAGGTTTCGGCAGTCGCGCGCGAACACAACCCCGCTCCCTCTCAGCAGCGGCTCAAGCAGCAAATGCACCTCGGCGTAGTGCCGAAGCGGCTCGAAGTGCCCCGCGCCCTCGACGGGTTCGAGAATTGTTTCCCGGTACGAAATCTGCCCCTCGCCGAACTCCACATCCAGCGAAAAGCGCTCTGCAATCAGGTTTTTGAGCACCTCAAGCTGAATTTCGCCCATAATCCCGACGTGAATTTCGCGCAATCTTTCGCTCCACGAAAACCGGATTTGCGGGTCTTCCTCCTCGATTTTTTTGAGCAGCGCAAGCGTTTTCACAACGTCCGCGCCCTCGGGTAAAATTACCCGATAACTCAGCGCAGGCTCGATAATTGGCTTAACGGAGCGCTTTTGTTCACCGAAGCACTCCCCCGCAAACGTCTGCGATGGTCCGGTTACCGCGCAGAGCTGCCCTGCGAAAACGGTATCGGCGGCGGTGAACTTCGCACCGCTGTACAAGCGGATTTGCGTGACTTTTTCCTCGCCGAGCGTTTCGCGCACCTTCAGCTCTCCGCCGTTGATTTTGAGGTGAGTGAGCCGCGCGCCGCCCTCTTCGGTTATCTTGAAAACCTGCGCGGCAAAGCCATCGAAGCGGTTTTTCGGCAGGGATAATTTGTCGAGTATTTCCCAAAACTGCGAAATACCGTCATTTTTGAGCGCCGAGCCGAACAGCACAGGAAAGATTTTGCGCTCGGAAATCGCCTTTGCAATGCGGTTTTCGGGCACCTCTCCCGTTTCCAGAAGCGCGTTCATACATTCTTCATCGTACTCGGCTGCGGTTTCTCCGATGTTCTCGGAAAAATCGGCGAAGCTCTTGTCAAGCGTCTGCAAATCGCGGATAATCTCGGGCTTGGTTTTATGGGAAATGTCCATCTTGTTGACAAACACAAAAGTCGGCAAACCCGCTCTGCAAAGCAGTTTCCACAAAGTTTTCGTGTGGCTCTGAACGCCGTCCGTGCCGCTGATAACCAGCACCGCGCAGTCCGCGACAGAAAACGCGCGCTCCGCGTCCGCGGCAAAATCAACGTGCCCCGGCGTATCGAGGAGCGTGTATTCGGCATTGTTGAAGCGCATTATCGCCTGCTTGGAAAAAATTGTAATTCCGCGCGCACGCTCCTGGGGGTTGGTGTCGAGAAACGCGTCGCCGTTGTCCACCCTGCCCTGTCGACGAATTTCACCCGCGTGGTACAAAAGCGCCTCGGAAAGCGTGGTTTTGCCCGCGTCAACGTGCGCCGCCATGCTGATAACCAGCCGTTTCACAAAACTCCCCCTTATCAAAATTAAAGCTATGCCGCAAGACATAGCTTTTGTGATTTACTTGTTGATGATAACGCTTGCGACCGCGTAGTGCCGCGAATGGTCAACCGAAACGTTAAAGACATAGCCCTCGCGCAGCTCCAGCTTTTTCGCGTTGCCCTCGGTAATGATAAACGGTGAACCGAGCCTGTCCCGCAAAACCGTGATATCCTGCGCGCGAATTATGCGAAAGCCCGTGCCGATTGCCTTTGCGAGCGCGATTTTAACGCAGAAATTCTCGGCGATAAGCGAGGTTGACAGCTTGTGCGCGACGAAAAATCTGATTTCATCGGCAGAAAAATAGTTCGACAGGAAACGCTTGTTTCGGCAGCTTTTCTTGACGCGTTTCATCTCGATAACAGCAATTCCCGTTCTTACAAAAATATTATTTGGCATTTTGATTTAATCTCGAGCGGAGAGTAATCGGAAACTCCCGCGCGATTGCCTCCCTTGTGCATTCGTTCGGATTGAAAATTATGTTCACCTTGCCGTAATCGGAATGATGTACAATAAGGCAGTAAGCGTCGGTTTCAAGACCGTTTGTAGCATAAACTGTTGTGTCATACACGCCGTCCTTGTCGTGGTATGCGTAAAAGTCCTCGGACTGCGACAAATCTACGGTAATCATTCTGGTGCGCTTTCTTTTGCCGGAAATTTTGTCGATATCAAGCTCG
>SFLN01000111.1 GCA_004554555.1 [Eubacterium] saphenum
GTCGCTCACCAGGAAATAATTATACCGCAAAACCTGTTCCCCCGTGGTTGTAATCGGGTCGTCCCAGGTGACGTCTATGTGATACCATTCCCCGTCAACCTTGACCATATTCCACATATGACCGCCGCCGTTGCCTTCACCGCTTATGCACACGCACTCAATTCCAACGGACTGGCAAAGATACTCAAACGCCCTAGAATAGCCCTCGCAAAGCGCTTTTCCGTAGAGAATGGGACCGTCTGTTTCGCTTATGTATTTGCTTCCCGTGAGGGTGTAGACCGTGTTGTTTATTATCCAGTCGTGGAAGAGCTTCACTCTGTCGTAATCGCTCGGCAGCTTTTTCGCCCGGGCAATTATATCGGCGGTTTTCGCTTCAACATTTGCAAGCGCTGTTGCTGTCTGCGACGCGGTTTTGCCATACTGAATTTCAATGCTGTAAATCCTTGAGCCGGAATATGTATACCCATAACCGCTGTCAATGTTAAGCAGCTTCGGGTTGTCGTAATCGCACGCCCAGAACGCTTTTTTCAAATCGCTTACCGTTATGTTCAACTCTCGCAGGCTGATGGACGACTTGTTTTTAAGAGCGCCGTCAAGTATCAGCTCGTAAGCAGCCTTTTGCTTATCGGAAAGCGTGTTGTAGCCCCACTTTTTCGTGTAATCGTCAAGAATACTCTCGGCAGCGGGAGTTTCCGGCTCGGTCACTTCAGGCTCGGGCTCAATCATACCCAGCGCAACCTTAAGTACATAGAGCGAGTCATTTGCGTTGACAAAGCCATCGCGGTTTACATCAAGCTTTGGGTCCTTGTTGTCATTGAACAGAAACTCCTTCAAAATGTAAAGCGCGTCCTTTGAGTTGACATAGCCGTCTTCGTTTACGTCGTACCTCGAATTGCTTGCAAAAGCAGCCGTTGACATCAGCGAAAAAGCTGCTGCCGCCGCAGTGAGCGCGCTGATTATTCTATGTTTGATTTTCATAAAAACACCTCGATAAACGTCCAAAAAGCCTCTCTTATTACCATTTTATCAGAATTTTTCCGCTTTGTCAAGCCAAATTACTTTTGCTTTTTACGGAAACTTTTTCCGGACTTACTCGCTCTCCGAAATCTTCTCAATCGCCTTTGTCACAAGCTTTCGGAACATCGGCGCAGCCTTGTTGGCGGTTTCCTGAACCTCCTTGTGCGAGAGCTTTTCGGGGGAAATTCCCGCGGCGAGATTTGAAATGCAGGAAATTCCCAGAACCTCCATTCCGCAGTGGCGCGCCGCGACAGCTTCAACCGCCGTTGACATTCCGACAGCGTCCGCGCCCATTCTCCCGAACGCGCGGATTTCGGCGGGAGTTTCGTAGTTCGGACCGGACGTCTGAATGTACACGCCGCTTTTCAAGGGAACGTTCACCTCAGCCGCCGCTTCCTCAACCAGCTTTCTCAGCCGCTTTGAATAAACCTCGCTCATATCGGGGAAACGCACGCCCAGCTCATCGATATTTGCGCCGATAAGCGGTGACGGAACGTTGTAGATTATGTGGTCGCAGATTTGCATAAAATCGCCCGCCTTGAATGTCGGGTTTATGCCGCCCGCGGCGTTGGTCAAAAACAGCGTTTTCGCGCCCATCAGCTTCATAAGTCTTGTCGGAAGAACAACGTCCGTGACCGAATAGCCCTCGTAAAAATGCACGCGCCCCTGCATACACACAATCGGTGCTTTCCCGCAGTAGCCGAACACAAATCTTCCCTTGTGTCCCGCAACCGTGCTTTTCGGGAAGCCCTCAATTTCCGCGTATTCCAGCGTTTCCTTTATGTCAAGCGTGCCGCAGAAATCCCCCAGCCCCGAGCCCAGCACCAGCGCAAGCTCGGGCTTGAAAGAAATCTTCTTCTCAACCTGCTCATAGCAATTCATCAGCTTTTTGTAAATCTCGTTCATTATTTTTCCTCCT
The DNA here is from genome assembly GCA_004554555.1 of [Eubacterium] saphenum. Lineage (GTDB taxonomy): Bacteria > Bacillota > Clostridia > Oscillospirales > Ruminococcaceae > CAG-115. The sequence goes on from SFLN01000111.1 coordinate 1,937, forward strand.
GTTTCAGCTTAACGGTAAACTCTGTCCCCTCGCCGAGCTTGCTTTCTGCGGTAATCCCGCCGCCGCAAAGCTCCGCAATCTTCAGCGCAAGCGGCAGCCCCAAGCCATTTCCGCGCGCTGCGTGCGACACGTCCGCTTGATAGAATTTCTCGAAAATGTGCGGGAGCGCGTCCTCGGGAATACCGCAGCCGCTGTCCTTCACCGTCACAATCACAAAGCCGTTCTCCTCCTTGCAGCAGACCTTGATTTCGCCGCCGTTTTCGGTGAATTTCACCGCATTGTCGAAGAGGTTGTTCCATATATGCGCAAGCAGCTGCTCGTTCCAGTAGTAGTCAATCGGCTCCAGCCCGCCCATATCAATCTCAATGTTTTTCGCCGACCACTGCGGCTCCAGTCGCAGCATACAGTGCCGAAGCTGCTCGTCCAGCGAAAAACGCGTTTTGTCGGTGATTATATCGCGGTTTTCGAGGTTTGTCAAAAGCTGAGTGTTCGCGGAAAGCTCGGTCAGATACTCGGTTTCCTCGAGAATTATCCGCGCGAATTCCTTGCGGCGTTCCTCGGACAAATCGTCCTCGCATAGCTGCCGCGCAAAGCCTCTTATCGACACCAGCGGCGTTTTGAATTCGTGGGAAAAGTTGCTGATAAAATCCTTTCGGAAAAGCTCCGTGGAACGCAACTCCTCGGTCATTTTGTTGAAGTCCTCGATTAGGTTTCGCAGCTCCTTTATCGTGTGCCGCGTGAGAAAATCCATCTCCAGCTTAACCGTGAAATCGCCGCCCGTCACGCGCTTTGTGGCTTTCGTGAGGTTGGAGAGCGGCTTCATTATCGAGTTACCGATAACAAACGCAAGCAGTCCTCCAACGATTACCGAGGCGACAATAGGTCCGATTATCGCATTTGTGTTGGTTGTGCCGCCTGTCACAAAGCCGATTATCAGCGTTGCCGTAAAGCTGAGAATTTCCGACGCAACAATGATAATCAGCGTCAGAATCATCAGCTTAACGCCAAGCCGATTTACTCGCGAAAACGGCTTTGCAATCAGCTTTCCCAGCTCCTTGAACTTTTCGATAACCTTTTTCATACATCAAGCCTTTATTTCCGCTTTATAGCCGAGTCCTCTCACGGTAACGATTTCAAAGTCCTTGTTATCGCGAAAGCGCTCTCGGAGGCGGTTTATGTGCACGTCAACGGTTCTCGCCTCGCTGTCCGAGTCCATCTCCCAGAATTCCTCCATAAGCGCCTGCCGGGTGAAGGTTTTCCCGGGGAACGACAGCAGCTTGAACAAAATCTGAAACTCCTTTTTCGGCAAAACCACGGGTTCACCCGCAACAGTCACCGAAAACGAGTCGTAGACAAGCTCGGTGCTGCCCGCAACAATTTTCTGCTCCTCGGCAATTTTGCTTCTTCGCAGCAGCGCTTTTATCCGCAAAATCATCTCCATCTCGTCAACGGGCTTTGTCATATAATCGTCCGTTCCGAGAATAAACCCGCGGCGCAAATCCTCGGCTGCGTCCTTTGCGGTGATAATGAGCACAGGCAGGTTTGAGCCGCTCTCGCGCAGCGTTTTCAGAACCTCGTAGCCGTCCTTTTTCGGCATCATCACGTCAAGTATCATCAAATCAATGTGCTGCTTTTCGATGATGTCGAGCGCCGCCTCGCCGTTTTCCGCCGTGAACACCTTAAAGCCGTTCTTTTCGAGCGTGTACTCATAAAGCCGCCGAATGTTTGCCACATCATCGGCAACAAGTATATTGAACATAAACGGATTTTCCTTTCCCGTTATTTGCTGCCGAGATATTTTTTCTGCTCCTCGGTGAGCTTGTCTATCGAAATTCCCCACGACAGGAGCTTTCTCTCGGCAACCTTTCCGTCAATTTCTTTCGGTACATTGAACGTCATATCGCCGAGCGCGCGCTTTTCCTTATTCTTCGCAATATACTCCGCGCAGAGCGCCTGAATTGCAAAGCTCATATCCATAATCTCGGCAGGGTGACCGTCGCCCGCCGCGAGATTTACCAGACGTCCCTCTGCAATAACGAAAATCGTGTTTCCGTTCGGGAGCTTGTAGCCCTCGATGTTGTTGCGCGCTTCGTAGTGGGAAACCGCGATTTCACGGAGCTTTTTCATATTTACCTCAACGTCAAAATGTCCCGCGTTGCAGCAAATCGCGCCGTCCTTCATATTCAAGAACGCTTCTTCGCCGATAACGTCCGCGCAGCCCGTAACCGTGACGAAAAAGTCGCCGATTTTGGCAGCTTCTTTCATCGGCATAACGCGAAATCCGTCCATAACCGCTTCCATCGCCTTTATCGGGTCAACCTCGGTCACGATAACGCGCGCACCCAAGCCCTTTGCGCGCATTGCCGTGCCCTTTCCGCACCAGCCGTAGCCCGCGACAACAACGTCCTTTCCCGCAACGATAAGGTTGGTTGTGCGGTTTATTCCGTCCCAAACGGATTGTCCCGTGCCGTAGCGGTTGTCGAAAAGGTGCTTGCAGTCTGCGTCATTTACGAGCGCCATCGGGAATTTCAGCTCTCCCGCTGCGTCCATTGCCTTCAGGCGCAGAATACCCGTCGTGGTTTCCTCACACCCGCCGAGAACGTTCGGGATAAGCTCCGGGCGCTTTTCGTGAATATAGTTCACGAGGTCGCCGCCGTCATCGATGATGATATTCGGCTCAGCACCGATAACCTTACCGATATGCGAAAAATACTCCTCCTCGGTTGTGCCGTGCCACGCGAACACGGAAAGTCCCTCGTGCGCAAGCGCCGCGGCAACGTCGTCCTGCGTGGAGAGCGGATTTGAGCCGGTTACATACATATCCGCGCCGCCTGCCGCAAGCACCTCGCAGAGGTAAGCTGTTTTTGCTTCAAGGTGAACGGAAAGCGCGATTTTCAGCCCCGAAAACGGCTTTGTTTCGCTAAATTCGCGCTCGATGCCGTTCAGCAGCGGCATATTTCTTCTAACCCAGTCAATTTTACGTTTCCCCGACTCCCAGAGGTCGGGATTTTTTATTTCGGAAATACCCATTTTTTGCTCCTTTTTGTTGATTACAGTATTCTTTTCAAAACTCCGCAGGCAATTTTCGGTTCATCGCCGTCCATCATTTCGTGCAGCATAATAACCTTGCCCGAGATATCCGAAAGCCGCGTTTTGTCGATGTAAAACTGCATCGACGCGTTTCCTCGGCTATCCGAGCTTACGTCGGGAAGGATTATCGCCTTTTCACCTGCGTCCGCGCAAATCGTGCCCTCGTGAATGTGAAACGGCAGAGCCTGATTTTTCGGCAGCCCCGACAGCTCCAGCGCGAAATACAGCCCCTCGGGCAGATTGAACACAAACACGCCGCCGTTGATTTCCTCGTGACCGTTTGTGCCGTTCATATCCGCGTAAAGCACCGCGCGGTCTTGTTCGATAAACGCGAATTTTGTCATATTCATAAAAAATCACCTCAAAAGATGATATTCTTATGAGCTTGAACAAATTCCCGCAATTTTATTCGGTTAACCCGTGACAAGGCTTTCCAGCAGCCGTTTCAGCTCCTCTTCAAGACCGCTGTAAAACAGAGTGAAAAGTATGTCGCAGCTGCCTAAGAGGAACATATTTTTGTTGGTGATTGCGGTGAGCGCGGGAACGTAGCTGTAAATATAGCTCTTAAACCACTCCGCGTCATAAGCGGGGACAGGTCTGCCGGTTCTCACCATTCGCCGGATTTCCTCGAAATCATCGACAATTACGTTGTCATAATTCCCCGCGCCCTTTGCGACAACCATATCGAAAATCGTCTTAATCTGCTTGTCGTTTAAGGTCTGGTTGTTAATTTTCACGTTTTTCAGCTCGGGCAAACGCACCGCAAATGAGTACACCATAAGCGACAAAACTCTCTCGTATTCGGGCGAGTTCATCTCCTTGCAGCGCTCCTTGTCGAGCTTAATTCCCGTGTTGTACAGGCAGGTTGTGTCGGTGATGTTTTTCAGCGATATCTTGAAAATGTCC
>SFLN01000112.1 GCA_004554555.1 [Eubacterium] saphenum
TAGGAACGAGCATTAAGTACAAACGCCAGTCCTTAGCCACCGTTCTGACAACATTCAGCCAGTGGTGCTTCTCAACGTCATCTCGAACAACTTGTTCGGGATTTTCAACGTAGACGCCGTTTTCCGCGTCGAAAATCAGGTAATCGCTGCAAGTAGCCTGCATCTTTGAAACCTCCTAAGATTAAGAATTTATTTCAAGAATTAACCTGCACATCAAAGGACATCGGAGTCCTCGCGCCTTCTGCGTTCGTCCTCTGTACGAACGAGATAGGCTTTCTGGTCTTCAAAGAGTCCGTCGGGCTTTCTTGCGATGAGCACGACAAGGACGGTGAAGACAAGTGTAAGCGAATCCACAATAAAAAAATCAACGATAGCGGTAAGTTCTCCGCCGAAAATCAGGCTTATCGCCCATCTCCCGACCATAGTGCCGCAGAACGCTGTGAGAGCGAAGCCTGCGGTCAAGAGCCAGGATTTTCTCACGCGCTCTTTACCGAATTGTTTAAAGAAGAAGAGCGCCAAGAGAGCCGCGCAGTTACCGACGCAGTAGATGACGAATTGCTCTGGGGAAGCGCCCGTAGCGATGCAAAACGCCAGACCGCCGACAACGGCGTGGATAGCCGCCCAGCCGCCCCATCTCATCATCACGATGCAAACGACCGTGATAGTGGGAGAGAGGGAAAACAGCTGCAGCGGGAACCATTTTGAAGCGGCAAGGGAGGTAATTGCCTCGAAGACCGCCAAAATTACCGCCAGCATAGCCAAATCGATGGCTTTATATTGCTTTAACGATAAATTGTTCATTTGCTCAAGTCCTGTACCTGTTTTTTGGGCAATACCAATTTTTGTAATTTGCCCATTTTAACACGTTTTACGAGTTTTTTCGCGTTATATGTTAACGTTTACAACTATTTAAAACTGATTATTCTTATATTATCATAAAATTCACAAAAAGTCAATACCGTTTTATCACAAAACGGACAATTTTCAGAAAGGGTAAATTTTGTTACATCGTTTACATCGGCGATATTAAAGGGTTTTTCAATATCTCGTCAAATTTTTTCGAAATTTTTTGTTGATTTTTCACAAAATAAAAATTTCCTCTTGCAATTTCCAAAAAAAGTATTTATATTATATAATAGGTATAAATTGTAAAAGGAGAAGAATATGGAAGAACTTTATTTATCGCCGAACGAGAGCATTTGCGAAGCGCTTGGCAAAGCTAAACCACACACGAGAATAATTCTCGGCGAGGGAGATTTTCGTGAAAAAATCGAGATTTCGGTGCCGGACATCGAGATAGTCGGGCAAGGCGCGGGAAAAACGCGGATAATCTACGATGACTACGCGAAAAAAATCGACGAGCAAGGGCGCGAATACGTCACATTCCGCACCTACACGATGGCGGTGCTTGCGCCGCGCGTGACGCTGAGAAACCTCACCGTTGAGAACGACGCGCTCTTCCCCGAAAACAAGGGACAAGAGGTTGCGCTCACGGTATACGCGGACGATTTTCTCGCAGAAGAGTGCAGCTTTGTGTCAACGCAGGACACTATTTTCTGCGGGCCGCTGCCGCCCGACCTTATCGAGCGCTACGATGGTTTTCTGAAGGACGAGCTGCGCACCGGCGACTACCAGAAGCAGATTTTCCGCGATTGCTTCATCTCGGGCAACGTGGATTTCATCTTCGGCTGCGGCGACTCGCTTTTTGAGAATTGCGAGATAAAATCGCTGTTTGATGTTCGCGGACACGGCTACACTGCTGCTCCCGCACACTCGCTCGAGCAGAAAATCGGCTTTGTGTTCAACAATTGCCGCTTCACCGCCGAGGGAAGCGTAACCGATGGCTCGATTTTCCTGGCAAGACCGTGGCGGGATTACGGGAAATGCTCGTACATCAACTGCACCTACGGCGCGCACATTTCACCCGAGGGCTTCGACAAGTGGAACGACACCGAGCGCGACAAAACCGCGCGTTTTGCGGAATACGGCGAGAAACCCGCCGGACGTGTTCCGTGGAGCAAAACGCTTTCCGAGGACGAAAAAGCCGCTCTCCTCGCCTACTTTTCCAAATAAAAACAAGGCAGACGCGCTTTAACGTCTGCCTTTTCTGTCAAATCAATATTGTTCGCCGAGAGCAAGCGCCGCTGCGTTTTTATCGATAAGAGCGGCTTTTTTCGCGGGGATAATCTTCGCGAATGCTTCGAGGAGCGTTTTGCCGTCGATACCGAAAAGCATTTTCCCGCACTCCTTGATAACCTTCCCGAGCAGCACGATATTGCCCATACCGCCGAGCTTTTTCTCCTCGGCGAGCTGTGACGCGGGCAGCCAATACACATCGATATCCTTTCGGGAGATTTCGGTTGTGGCAAGGCTGCTGTCCACGAACACCTTGCCGCCGGGTTTCACGCTGTTCACGAACTTCTCAACGGACGGGTCGTTCATCGCGATGAGGATATCCGGCTCGGTGACAAGCGGCGAGCCAATCGGCTCATCGGAAAGGCACACCGAGCAGTTTGCGGTGCCGCCGCGCATTTCGGGACCGTAGCTCGGGAGCCACGAGATTTCCACATCTTTCATCATCGCGCTGTACGCGAGGCACTTCCCCGCAAAAAGCGCGCCTTGACCGCCGAAGCCCGAGATTATGATTTCTGTCAACATTCCGCTCACCTCACTTGTTTTCCGTCCACACGGCAGCGTCCTTGAACACGCCGAGCGGGAAATACGGAATCATTTCGGTACGAACGCGCTCCATTGACTGCTCGGGCGATAAACCCCAGTTGGTGGGGCAGGTTGAAAGCACCTCGACGATTGAAAAACCGCGCTTGTGGATTTGGTTGTCGAAAGCCTTGCGGATAGCGTTTTTAGCCTCGCGGATATGGGGAACGCTGTCCACGGAAACGCGTTGTGCAAGGGCAACTCCGTCCACTTCCGCCAGCATTTCGCAGACTTTAAGCGGAAATCCCTGAACAGCGGGGTCGCGCCCGTAGGGGGTAGTTTGTGTGATTTGCCCGGGAATGGTTGTGGGAGCCATTTGCCCGCCGGTCATACCGTAGATTGTGTTGTTGACGAAGATTATGGTGATATTTTCGCCGCGCGCCGCCGCGTGAACGGTTTCACAGGTACCGATAGCCGCGAGGTCGCCGTCACCCTGATAGGTGAAAACAACCGCCTCGGGATTTGCGCGCTTAACGCCCGTGGCAACAGCGGGCGCTCTGCCGTGAGGAGCTTCAATCATATCGCAGTTGAAATAGTCATACGCCATAACCGAGCAGCCGACAGGACAAACGCCGACGGTTTTCCCCTCGATTTGAAGCTCGTCGATAACCTCGGCAACCAGCCTGTGAATAATACCGTGCGTGCAGCCGGGGCAATAATGCGTAGCCACATCGCACAAAGCGTGAGGTTTGTCAAAAACAACCGACATATTACTTAATCCTTTCGTGAATTTGCTCAATCTGCGCGAGGACTTCCTTGACGCTGGGGATAATGCCGCCGTGTCTGCCGAAAAACTCGACGGGCAGCCGACAGTTAAGCGCGAGCCGCAAATCCTCGACCATCTGTCCCTTGTTCATCTCAACGGAAAGGACAACCTTCGCGTTTTCGCAAGCGTTGTTGAGCTGAGTTACGGGAAACGGAAACAAAGTCTGCGGGCGGAAAAGTCCCGCTTTGATGCCCTTTGCGCGCGCGGCGTGAACAGCGGATTTGGCAACTCTCGCCGAAGCGCCGAAAGCCGCGACAACAATTTCCGCGTCCTCGCAGGAATCGATTTCAGCCATCGTGCAGGACTGCTTGATAGTCTCGTACCGCTCGAAGCGCTCGTTAACGGAGCGTTCGAGGACATCGGGCTGTAAGTAGAGCGAATTTATGATATTGTGGGAGCGCTTGTTCTGGTGACCGCAGCACGCCCACGGCTTGTCGGGAATTTGAACGTCAACGGTCGGGAAAACGACAGGCTCCATCATCTGCCCGAGCAGCCCGTCCGAGAGAATCATCACGGGCATTCGGTACTTATCCGCCATATCGAACGCGAGATAAGTCATATCGATGGTTTCCTGAACGGAGGCGGGCGCGTAGACAATCATCTGAAAATCGCCGTGACCGAGCGCCTTTGTTGCCTGAAAATAGTCCGACTGGGAGGGCTGGATACCGCCAAGACCGGGACCGCCGCGCTGCACGTTGACGATAACGCACGGCAAATCGCTTGCGGCAATGTACGAAACGCCCTCGCTCTTGAGGGAGATACCGGGGCTTGAGCTCGAGGTCATTGCGCGAACACCCGCCGCGCTTGCCCCGAGAACCATATTAATGGCAGCGATTTCGCTCTCCGCCTGTAAAAACACGCCGCCGCGCTTTGCCATATTTTTGGCAAGATACGCGGAAATTTCGGTCTGCGGCGTAATGGGATAACCGAAGAAACACTTGCACCCCGCGCGCATAGCGGCTTCCGCGAGAGCCTCGTTTCCCTTCATCAGAACCTTTTCCATTCTCAACCCTCACTTTTCAACCTTAATCGCGCAATCCGGGCAAATCATCGCGCACATCGCGCAGGAGATGCACTTTTCGTTGTCGGTGCAGTCCGCGGTGTAGTAGCCCTTGGAGTTGTGCTTGGTTTTTTGAATTTCGATAATTTTCTTCGGGCAGACGCTTGTACAAAGCGCGCAGCCCTTGCACCTTTCAAAATCAATGCTAATCATAATTTCTCCGTTTCCCCTGTTTCCCAAGGCAGCGTCACGAGCCGTTTAACCGGCAGGTGCGTTTCATCTGATTTTTCGTTTTCTGTAACGCAAGTAAATCTAATCGGCAAGCCAGTCTTTTCGGCAATCCTTTGTGCAAAATCAGCCGTCTGCGCAATAATACGAGGCGTAGTTTCCGCACCGAGATTTGAGTTGTTGACAAGCGCGGTGCATTTGAGCCGACACGCGCTCTCAATCTCGCGAAGCGTTCGTGCAACCTCGTCTGCTGAGCGCTCGCAAAGGCGGTACATATTAAACACATACAGCATTTCAAGCTCATCGCCAAGCGACTTGAAAAGGCTTTCGTATCGTCCGACGGGATAAGCGCCTGCGTCCGAGCCGCCGACATCTATTATCGTAAAATCGCTTTCGGAAATGACGCTTTCGAGGTCAAAATTGAGGACGGGGATATCGAGATTTGTGTTTGCGTACTGCGGAAAAACGAGGTTAATTCCGCGCTTTGTGAGCATTTTCCCGAAATCCGCGGTACGGAAATAAGGGTTTACGGTGTCCATATCGACGACGGAAACTTTTCCCTTTTCCGCAAGCAAAAGCGCGAGATTGACGGCGAGATTAGTTTTCCCGCAGCCGTAGTCGCCCGTAAGCAAAATTACTCTTTTCTGACCGATTACCATATAATTCCTTTCAGCAATTCATCTAGTTTTCAAAACTATTATACATTGTTTTTCCGCCGCTGAAAAGTGCAAAAAATCCCCGCAGACAGCACAAAGGCATCTGCGGGGACTTTCAGTCCGGGAAGTCGGCAGATAGTTTCTCCAGCGAATGACCGGGAAGTGGGGCCCCGGCGAGCTTTGCTCGATGGGGCGGAACCGTGGGTTC
>SFLN01000113.1 GCA_004554555.1 [Eubacterium] saphenum
CAGGACTTTTTTGCCCGAGAATGTTTCTGACCCGCTTGAGTATATCCGTGAGAATAATCTCGTTGCTGAACAGAATGTTGACGCGTTCAACGTATTTTGCTCGTGTATTCAGGAAGGCGTGCTCAAGGGCACCGACAAAAACAGCATATCCCTTGACCTCAAGATGAAATTTTCACCCGAGGAAGAGTTTGTTTCTCACCATTTTTACGCGCATTTCCTGCTTGATGAGAATAAGAAAATCACCGCAGTGCATTTCCATATACGTCCATTCTCCGTGCGCGAGAAATTAGACAGGCAGATTTTAAGCGTCTTCACCTCGGATAAAGCTCCGCAGCTCTTCTCGAAGCGCTGCAAGGATATGCTTGACCGTCACCCCAACGACAAGGTTGCCTTTATCCAGCTTGACGTCGAGCGCTTCAAGCTTATTAACGAGAAGTACGGCGTCGAAGTAGGCGACGAGCTGCTAAAGTTTATGAACGACGGTCTGGGGCTTATCTGCAACGAGGACACGCCGTTCTGCCGACTTACCGCAGACGTGTTTATGGTTGTCACGAAGTTTGACACCGAGGAGGATTTGCTCGATTTTATCCACTACATCGAGAGTATGCTCACGGGCTACAAGGGAATGGAGTATCGGCTGATTTTCGGTATCGCTATCGCCGAGGACAGAACGCTCCACACCCGCAGACACGGCGACAATGCGTCTATCGCGAGACGGCAAATCCACGGAAACGCGCTTTGCAACATCGGCTGGTTCAACGGCAAGATGAAGAGCGACCTCCACAAGATGCAGAGCATCGAGGACGATATGCACAAGGCGCTCCTCAACCAGGAATTTGTTATGTACCTCCAGCCCAAGCACAGCATTTCCACCGGCAGAATTATCGGTGCGGAGGCGCTTGCGCGTTGGATTCACCCGCAAAAGGGTATGATTTCGCCCGCAGATTTTATCCCCGTTTTCGAGAAAAACGGCTTTATCTTAAAGCTCGACCAGTTTATCTGGGAAAGCGCCTGCAGGGAAATCAGGAAGATGATTGACAAGGGAATTGAGGTTGTCCCCATTTCGGTCAACATCTCGCGAGAATATGTTCAGACCTTTGACTGCGTTTCGTATATTCTCAATCTGATTAAAAAGTACGATATCCTGATAAATCTGCTGGAGCTTGAGATAACCGAAACCGCCGATGCAACCGGCATACAGGGCGTTGTCGCGAAGATGAAGCAGGCGGGATTTACAATGCTGATGGACGATTTTGGCTCGGGATATTCATCGTTGAATATGCTGAAAACCACGCAGTTTGACGTGCTCAAAATCGACCGCGAGTTCTTGTCGGAGTTTATGGACAGCGAACGCGGCAGAAAAATTATCGAACACACCATCTCGATGTCGCAGGATATCGGGCTTGATATCATCGCAGAGGGCGTCGAAACCAAGGAACAGGCGCAGTTCCTCAAGGATTGCGGCTGCGACGCGGCGCAGGGCTTCTTCTATTCAAAGCCTGTCACGACAAGCGAGTTTGAGGAGCGGCTTGTTTCAATCAACGGCTCTTCGCAAAACGCGTGAATTTATGATAATCAACAGCGAAAGGAGTGATTTCTATGGGAGTTGGCGCAATCGGCGCGGGTTCAACGTTGGTTGAACAGGGGAGTTTCGGCAAAACCACCAAAAGCGACCTTGAAAATACGATAAACCGCATGAAGCTGGAGCGCGAAAATTACCGGAAAAACGCCGAAAACTCCGCTGATGAAAAGAAAATCTCCGAGCTGGATAACCGTCTGAAGAACCTACAGACGCGGCTTGACAAGCTGAACGAGAAGCAGGACGGCGAGTGTCAGACCTGCAAAAACCGAAAGTATCAGGACGGTTCGGACGACCCGGGAGTTTCGTTCAAATCCGCTTCTAAGGTTGGACCGGAGGGCGCGGCGGCAGCGGTTCGCGGTCACGAATACGAGCACGTTTACCGCAATCAAGCAAAGGCGGCGCGCGAGGGGAAAGAGGTTGTCTACCAGAGCGTGCGGATTAAGACCGCGATTTGCCCCGAGTGCGGCGACAGCTATGTTGCGGGCGGCGAAACGACAACCGTTACCAAAACCAAGCCCGAAACCGTTGAGCCAACCGAGCAAAAAGACAATGCTGAGCTTGCCGCTAAACCGGCTGACGACAAGAAAACCGGCGGGAACGAGAGTGCAAGTGCTGCCGAGGAGCTTCAGAAAAAGTTTGGCGTTGGGCTGTACGACAGGGAAGTCGAAGTCGGGCAGTTTCTGAATATTGTTGCATAAAAAACAGGGGCTGCGGAGAACAACCGCAGCCTTTTTGAAAGAAACATAATATCGTAATATCGGAGAACCTCAATGAAATACATTCTTCTCCATGGAATGGGACAGAGCGCGTCAAGCTGGGATAAAACAATATCGTTTTTGCCAAATAACGCCGAAACTGTTTGCCCCGAATTAAGCGAATTTTTCACCGAGGGCGATTGCCGTTACAGTAAAATGTACGCCGCTTTCTGCGATTATTGCCGCAGCTTTTCCGAGCCGCTTAACCTTTGCGGACTTTCTCTTGGCGCGGTACTGGCGCTCAATTATGCTGTCGATTATCCGCAGAAAATAAGCTCGCTTATCCTTATTGCGCCGCAGTATGATATGCCGAAATTTCTTCTCAAGGTGCAGAATTTGCTGTTCAGATTTATGCCGGAAAGCAAGTTTAAGGACATCGGCTTGAAGAAAAACGATTTTATCACGCTTACCAATTCAATGGCGGATATGGATTTTACAAGCGGTCTTGATAAGGTTAACTGCCCCGTACTTGTCCTTTGCGGTGAAAAGGATAATGTGAACAGAAAAGCGGCTGCAAGGCTTGCCGAAATGCTCCCGAATGCCAAATTCGGTACAATCGAAAAATCGGGACATGAAGTTAATGTCGATAATCCGCGGGGCTTGGCGAAGGCTTTTACGGAGTTTTTGAGGTGAATTATGGAATACAAATTTTACGGCTGGGAAAATGCTGACTGCGAGTCAATTTGCGCCGATTTTTCGGGCAACCCGCGCGATTTGTACGACGCGCTCTCGGAAATTTGGTGCGCCGAAACCTGCGCGCCAAGACTGCGGGAAAAGTGGACAAGCGATAACAAAACCCTCGGGCAGTGCTCGATTACCGCTTTTCTGGCGCAGGATATTTTCGGCGGGAAGGTGTTCGGGATAGAGCGCCCCGACGGGAATTTTCACTGCTACAATGTTGTCGGGGAGCGCGTTTTTGACCTCACCAGCGAGCAGTTCGGCGATGAAAAGCTCGTCTACGAGAACAACCCCGAGCAATTCCGCGAGGTGCATTTCCAAAAAGCCGAGAAGTTGGAGCGATATCAATTCCTCAAAAACGCGCTTTTGGAGCGGCGTGAAAGAGGATAATTTGAAAAGGAGAGATTTTTATGGCAAAATCACTTGTGGCTTATTTTTCAATTTCGGGCATAACCAAGAAAATCGCCGAGGACGCGGCGCGTATCGCGGGCTGTCCCGTGTACGAAATCAAGACAGCCGTGCCTTATCCCGCCGAGTATAACGATGTTGTTGCCGAGGCGAAAAAGGAGGTTGCCGCAAACGCCCGCCCGAAGCTCGCCGAGCCGCTTCCCGATATCAAGGACGTTGACCGGATAATTCTCGGTTTCCCGAATTGGTGCTCGACTTGTCCGATGGCGGTACTTACGTTCCTTGAAAGCCTTGACCTCAGCGGCAAAACCGTTCTCCCGTTCATCACGCACGGCGGCGGTGGAAGAGGGCACGTTGACGTTGAACTCAAAAATGCCTGCAAGGGAGCGGATTTGCGCACCTGCGTTGACGGAAATCCGTTCAATGCCGACACCTCAAAGCTTGAAGAATGGCTGAAATCATAAAATTGCACAAAAACGCGGGACTTGTCACCAAGCCCCGCAATTTTTTATACCTCAACGTCAGCCGAATAATCAACGCCGTCAACGCCAAATCCGAACAGCTCGTAAAAATCCTTCCAGTAGCCGTCGATATCCGCGCAGCTCTTGAAATTCTCCTGATTTATGCTGTTCCAAATCTCCGAAACCTTTTCCTGCACCTCGGGCGACATCTCGAGGTCGTCCATACGAATTCTGCCCTCGCTGTCAAGGTTCAGCTTGCCGGAGGAAATCTCCGCGAACAGCCGCTGCATTTGCTCGATACAGCCCTCGTGCGTGCCGTTTTCCTTCATCACCTTGTACAAAATCGAGATATACAGCGGAACTACGGGAATTGCCGCGCTTGACTGCGTAACCAGCGCCTTGTTCACCGAGATATACGCGCGCAGTCCCTTTTCGCAGAGCTTTTTCGATGTTTCAAACAGATGCGCTTTCGCTCTGCCGATGCTGCCCTCGTAGTAAACGGGATAGGTGATTGTCGGACCTATATAAGAATACGCGATTGTGAGCGCGTTGTCCTCGAGAACATCAGCCGCTTTCAGCGCGTCAATCCACGCTTCCCAGTCCTCGCCGCCCATAACCTTAACGGTCGCTTCAATCTCCTCGGGAGTTGCCGGCTCGATTGTAACCTCGGAAATCGCGTTGTTGCGCAGGTCGATTGTCTTGTTGGTGTAAGGCTCGCCGGTTGTCTTGAGGACGCTTTTGTACACTTCCTCGCCGACCTGTCTTCTCGGCGCAGCAAGCGAGTAGATAACCGCATCAACCTTGCCCAAATCGCGCTTGATTATATCGATAATCTCCTGCTTGCACTCGTCGGAATAAGCGTCGCCGTTGATTGTTTTCGCGTAAAGACCGTCAGCAGCCGCGAATTTCTCGAACGCTTTTGTGTTGTACCAGCCCGAAGTGCCGGTTTTGTTGCCGGAGCCGGGTTTGTCGAACATAACGCCGAGCGTTGACGCTTTCATTCCGAAGGCAAGGGAAATTCTCGAAGCAAGCCCGTAGCCCATCGAGCAGCCGATAACCAGCGCTTTTTTCACGCCCGAAAGCTCGCCCTTTGACTTAACGTATTCAATCTCGCGCTTTACGATTTCCTCACAGCCGACGGGGTGTGCCGTCGTGCAGATAAATCCGCGCACCTTTGGTTCAACTACCATAATTTTCTCCTTAAATGTTATTTTATTACAAGCTCACGCTGTTTTTGACATAATCACCAGCACTATTATCAGCGCTGCCGTTACTCCCAGAATAATCCAGTTTCTCATAATCAGCTTTTCGAGTTTTTTATCGTTCTTTTTGTTGTCGAAACGTTTTGCCATAATCCGCTCCCGTTATCCCGCGTAGGTGTTTGGCGCAGTCGGAACCTCGAAATTGTTGCTAATAGTGT